>CAXSEX010000552.1:0-3004 GCA_964236415.1 uncultured Acetobacteraceae bacterium
TCGACCGCGAGCTGGGCTGCCGGCTCGACAACGGCAACCACCTGCTGCTGTCCGGCAACCGCGGCGCCTACGCCTTCCTGGACCGGGTGGGCGCCCGCGGCACCATGGCCGGGCCAGGCGCGCCGGTGTTCCCCTTCATGGACCTTTCCACCGGGGAACGCTGGACCGTGCGCCCGAGTCGGGGCCGGCTGCCCTGGTGGCTGCTCAGCCGCAGCCGCCGGGTGCCCGGCGCGCGCTTGAGGGAATTCTTGCCAGTCGCAATGCTCGGCCGCCGTGGCCCGGATGCCACAGTGGCCGGCGTCCTGCGGCCCAACGCCTCAGAGCCGGGCGAGCTGTACCGCCGCCTGCTGGAACCGCTCGCGGTCGCGGCGCTCAACACCCCGCCCGACACCGCCAGCGCCGCGCTGCTGGGCGCCGTGATGGAGGAGAGCCTCGCGCTGGGCGGCACCGCCTGCATCCCGGCCTTTCCGCGCGACGGGCTGTCCGAAAGCTTCATCGACCCGGCCGTGGCCTGGCTCGCGTCCCGAGGCGCTGACGTGCTGCTGGGCCGGCGCATCGGCAGCCTCGGCTTCGCGGCCGGCCGGGCCACCGCGGTCGGCGACCGCCCGGTGGCGAATGACGAGGCGGTGGTGGTCGCCGCGCCGGCTTCCGTCGCCGCCGCGCTGGTGCCGGGCCTGGTGGTGCCGGACCGGTTCGAGGCCATCCTCAACGTGCATTTCCGCTGCGATGCCGACCCGGGGGAGGCCGGGTTCATCGGGCTGATCGGCGGCATCGCCGAGTGGGTGTTCGTGAAGCCCGGCGTGGTCAGCGTCACCATCAGCGCCGGCAACCGCCGGGTGGACGCCCCGGCGGACGCGCTTGCGGCCGAGGTTTGGCGCGATGTGCGCGCCGCCTTGCGCCTGCGGGACGCCATGCCGGCGTGGCGCGTGGTGAAGGAAAAGCGCGCGACTTTCGCCGCGACGCCCGAGCAGGACCGGCGCCGTCCCCCGGCCCGGACGCGCTGGCCCAACCTGGCGCTGGCCGGGGACTGGACCGCCACCGGCTTGCCCGCGACCATCGAAGGTGCCATCAGATCGGGTTGCAATGCAGCAAGTACCCTCATGGCCGCCTGACCCGAGCAGACCACCCATGCCAAGCGACACCCTGATGCGTTCCCACGCCTACCAGCTTGGGGACGACGCCCTTGAACACGCCGTGACGCGCGCGGCCTCGGCCCTCGCCGGGCGGCAGCGCCCCGATGGGCACTGGGTCTTCGAACTGGAAGCCGACGCGACGATTCCCGCCGAATATGTGCTTCTTGAGCACTACTTGGACCGAATCGACGGTCCGACGCAAGAAAAAATTGGAGTGTACCTTCGACGCATCCAGGGCGCGCACGGCGGCTGGCCGCTGTTCCATGACGGGCCGTTCGACCTGTCGGCCAGCGTCAAGGCGTACTACGCGCTGAAAGCCATCGGCGACCTTCCGGGCGCGCCGCACATGGCGCGCGCCCGCGTCGCCATCCTGGCCGCTGGCGGGGCGGAGCGCAGCAACGTCTTCACCCGCATCCAGCTCGCGCTGTTCGGCCAGGTGCCCTGGCGCGCCGTGCCGGTCATGCCGGTCGAGATCATGCACCTGCCGCAATGGTTCTTCTTCCACCTGTCCAAGGTGTCGTACTGGTCCCGCACCGTGCTGGTGCCGCTGCTGGTGCTGATGGCGCTGCGCCCGCGCGCGCGCAACCCGCACGGCGTCGAGGTGCCGGAGCTGTTCTGCACGCCGCCCGGGCAGGTGCGCGACTGGGTGCGCGGCCCGTACCGCTCCGCCTGGGGCCATGTGTTCAAGGCGGTGGACAGCATCGTCCGCGCGATGGAGCCGGCCTTTCCCCGCGTCGTCCGCGCCCGCGCCATCGAGG
The DNA here is from genome assembly GCA_964236415.1 of uncultured Acetobacteraceae bacterium. Lineage (GTDB taxonomy): Bacteria > Pseudomonadota > Alphaproteobacteria > Acetobacterales > Acetobacteraceae > CAHJXG01. The sequence continues at coordinate 1,892 of CAXSEX010000552.1, forward strand.
ACGCGGTCGCCTTCGTGGCCGAGCGCCTGAACGGCGAGGACGGCCTGGGCGCCATCTACCCGGCGATGGCCAACGCCGTGATGATGTTCGACGCGCTCGGCACCCGTCCCGACCACCCGGACGCGGCCACGGCCTGGCGCGCGGTGCGCAAGCTGCTGGTGGTGACGGACAGCGAAGCGTATTGCCAGCCCTGCCTGTCGCCGGTGTGGGACACGAGCCTCGCCGGCCATGCGGTCGCAGAGGCGGAGGGCGCCGCCACCCAAGGGATCGACGCCGCCTGCTCCTGGCTCGCGGAGCGGCAGGTGACGGTGCTGCGCGGCGATTGGGCGCTGTCCCGGCCCGACGCGCCGCCGGGCGGCTGGGCATTCCAGTATGAGAACGCGCACTATCCCGACGTGGATGACACCGCCGTGGTCGGCATGCTGCTGCACCGCAACGGCGACCCGGCCCACGCGGCGAGCGTGAGCCGCGCCCGGGACTGGGTTTTGGGCATGCAGAGCCGCAACGGCGGCTGGGGCGCGTTCGACGCGGACAACAACCACGATTTCCTCAACAACATCCCGTTCGCCGACCACGGCGCGCTGCTGGACCCCCCTACCGCCGACGTGACCGCACGCTGCGTGTCGTTCCTGGCGCAGCTTGGCCACGCGGCGGAGGAGCCGGCGATGGCCCGCGCCATCGCCTACCTGCGCGCCGACCAGGAGCCGGACGGAAGCTGGTTCGGCCGTTGGGGCACCAACTACATCTATGGCACCTGGTCCGTGCTGTGCGCGCTAAACGCCGCCGGGCTGCCGCATGACGACCCGGCGATCCGGCGCGCCCGCGAGTGGCTGCTGAACCGGCAGCGCAACGACGGCGGCTGGGGCGAGGATGGGGAAAGCTACGCCGCCAGCGCCCCCGGCGAGTACCGCGCCAGCACGCCGTCGCAGACCGCCTGGGCCATGCTGGGCCTGATGGCGGCCGGGGAAACCGGCCCCGCCGTGGACCGCGCCGCCCAGTACCTGGCCCGCACCCAGCGCGAGGACGGCGAATGGGACGAGCTGCCCTACACCGCCGTGGGCTTCCCGCGCGTGTTCTACCTGCGCTACCACGGCTACCGGCTGTTCTTCCCGC
>CAXSEX010000553.1:0-3001 GCA_964236415.1 uncultured Acetobacteraceae bacterium
GTCCGCGGTCAGGCGTTCCACCAGTTCCTGGTCCTCGTTGTGCACGGACACCGGCAGGCCCGTCCGCGCGATGGCGGCGAACGCCTCGATCATGGTCGGGCGGTCGATGCGGGGAAAGCGCACCGGGTCGTATTCGTAGGTCGAAAGCTTGAAGGAGCACGCGCCGCCCGCCGCCAGCCCGGCAATCGCGTCCACGCCGCCGTGCTTGGCGATGGTCCCATACAGCGCGACATCGACATGCGCGGTCCGGTTCACCCAGCCGATCTTCTCCGCCAGCACGTCCGCGTGCGTCACCGCCTGCGGCACGTCGTAGGGCATATCCACGCAGGTCGTGACGCCCCCGGCCGCGGCCGAGCGGGTCGCACCCTCGATGCCGGGCCAGCCGATGGCGGAACTGGTGTGCATGTGCCCATCGACGAGGCCGGGCAGCACCAGCTTGCCGGCGTAGTCCAGCACCATGGCCGCTTGCGGGGCGTGGCCCTCGCCCACGGCGGCGATCCGCTCGCCCGTGATGGCGATCCAGCCGTCCGGGATCACCTCCGCCGCCGTGACGACCGTGCCGCGGATCAGGCTATCGTGCATGAGGTCACTCATCTCCAACCAACCCTATGCTACCGGGCCGGATCGGCGATGTGAACAGGCCGGCGCTACGGCGCCAGCAAGGCGCGCGCCTGGCCCAGCAGGGCGCCATCCGGCCGCCGCAGCGCGTCCAGCACGGTGAAGTGGTCGGCGCCGGGCACCGGCAGCAGGGCGCCGGGCCGGTGCTGGGCAGCGTGCAGGGCGTGCAGCGCACGGCTGTCGGCAACCAGCGCCGGCAGTTCGGCGCTGCCGTAGGCCACGCTCATCGGCTTGTCCGGCGCGGGCAGGCGCAATGGGGACAGGGTTTCGATCTCCTCGTCGGTGAGGGACAGCTTCTCGTTCAGGTAGGTGTCGCGCAGCGGACCCAGCTCGAACACGCCGGAGATGGGCAGAGCGGCCGCGACCACAGGATGGGACAGCGCGGTGGCGGCGAGGTGCCCGCCCGCGGACCAGCCCGCCGCCACGATGCGCCCGGTGATCCCGTGCGCCGCGCCGTGCCGGGCAAGCCAATCGAACGCCGCGTGGATTTGCCCGACGATGGCCGCGAGCGACGCCTCCGGCGCCAGCGTGTAGCCCGGCAGTGCCGCGGACCAGCCGGACGCCAGCGCGCCTTCCATCAGCGCCGCCGCCCCTTCGCGGTCGTTGCGCTGCCAGTAGCCGCCGTGGATGAACACCAGGCAGTCCGACCCCGGCGCGCCGGGAAACAGGTCCCAGGCCTCCCGCTGGGTGGCACCGTAGGCGAGGTTCAGGTGCTCCGGGCGCGCCGCGCGGAAGGCGGCGGAGTCTGCGCGCAACGCATCCATGGTGGCGGGGCCGCCGGGGCAGGCGGCGGTGTTGTTGTAGGCGGCGTCCCGCTCCGCCCGGCTCATGCGGCCCCAATCGGCTGTGCTCACGGCAATCTCCTGCTTCCTGCGCGGCAGCACCGCCGGGCCGCCCGCGCTGGAAACTGCCGCTTAAACCGCGCGGCAGGCAAGGCCCCGGGCGAACGCCGGCAAGGTTCGATACGCGACGTGCAGGCCATCGCCGTGGCTGACCACCTGGAACCCCTGTTCCGCCCACAGGGCGCGCAGGCTCTGTGCCGAGTAGATCGTCACGTGGCCGTTCCGCGGCGCCACGTACCACCAGCCCAGCCCGCGCTGCGCGAAGTCGCCGGGCTGCAGCAGGGTCGAGAACACGACAATGCCGTCCGGCTGGACCCGGGCTGCGACCTCCCGGATCGTGGCCCGGGGGTCGGGCGTGTGCTCCAGCACCTCGAAGCAGGTGACCAAGGGGTATTGGCGTTCCGGCGCCACGTCGCAGGCCGGGTTGAAGGGGTCGTAAACCTCCGCGGCCATGCCGTGCTGGCTGACGAGCAGCGCCGCCAAGGCTCCGTCCCCGCCGCCGAAATCCAGCACGTCGAGGCCCCGGCACGCCGGGCCGAACAGCCGGCCGATCAGCTCCGCCGAGACCGCAGGGCGGCTGCCGGCGAAGTCCGGGTCCACGTCGGCGTAGCCGTCGTTGTAGATCTCGCGGCGGAAGTCCTCCCGGTCCCAGGCGTCGAAGTCGCCGGTGAACACCAGCGCGCAGGCGGGGCAGCGGTGATAGGTGACGGCCCGGCCAGACAGCGGCAGCGCGGCCTGGCGCCGATCCTCGCAGTTCTTGTTGAAATCGACCGATCCCATGGCCGGGGAGGGGGTGCCGCACGCCTTGCAAGCGCGCGGCGCGGGTGCCGCTGGCCGCGAAGCCGCCACGGCGGGACGTGCGATAGGCTGGCGCGCGAGCGCCGCCAGATCCTGCCGGACCTCCGCGACCACCCCGTCCCAATCGTTCGGACGGTCCTGCCGGACAATGCGCAGGCTGGGATACCACGGGCTGTCCGCCCGATCGAGCAGCCAGCGCCAGCAGCCGCGCCAGCGGGACAGCAGCCAAACCGGCTTGCCCATGGTCGCCGCCAAATGCGCCACCGCGGTATCGACCGCGATCACCAGGTCCAGTCCCGCCACCCGCGCCGCCGTGTCGGCGAAGTCCTGCACCCTGTCCATCAGGTCGATGATGCCGAGTTCCGCGGGCGGCGCAGTCCCGCCGGCCTCGTGCCGCTGCAGGCTGTAGAACTGCACCCCGGGCAGCCCGGCCAGGCCCATCAGCGCCGCAGGCGGCAGCGACCGTTGCCGGTTGTCTGAGAAGGTGCTGCTGCCGGCCCAGACCAGGCCGACGCGCAGAGCAGGTGCCGCGCCATCGGCCGTGTCGTCCCATGGCGCATACCCGTCGGCGTACGGCAGGATCGGCGGGATGCTGTCGAGCGTCGTGCCGAGCAGGCGCGGCAGGCTCATCAGCGGGCACACGACATCGAACGGCGGCAAGAGGCCGCCCACCGCCACGACATGGTCCACGCCGGGCACGTCGCGCAGCAGCCGGGCGAGCGGCGGCTGCACCGCAAGGATCA
>CAXSEX010000554.1:0-2977 GCA_964236415.1 uncultured Acetobacteraceae bacterium
TGCGCCGGGACGGGGATTTTCGGCGTTGCGGTCGCCTCGTCCTCCCCGGCGGTGGCGGCGCGCTGCGCCCATGCGCGCGCCGGCGTGGGCGCGGCTGCCAGCCAGAACATCACCGACCCGGCGCTCGGCCCCCGGGCGCTCGACCTGCTGGGACTCGGCGCGTCGGCGCCGCAGGCCATGGACGTGCTGCGCGGCGGCGGCAACATGGCGTTTCGCCAGGTGCTGCTGGTCGATGCCGCCGGGCGGTCCGCCGTCCATTCGGGGGCGCAGACCCTGGGGCTGTGGGCGGAGGCGGCCGGCGCCAACGTCGCATGCGGCGGCAACCTGCTGGCCAGCCGGGAGGTGCCCGGCGCGATGATGGCCGCGTTCCTCGGCGCGTCCGGCGACCTGGGCGGGCGGCTGCTCGCCGCGATGCGCGCTGGGCTGGCCGCGGGCGGGGAGGCCGGGCCGGTCCACTCCGCGGGCCTTTGCCTGGTGCGGGAGGTGCCGTGGCCGGTGGCCGACCTGCGGGTGGACTGGACGGAGGATTGCCCCATCGCCGGGTTGGAGGCGCTGTGGGCGCGCTACCGGCCGCAGATGGACGACTACGTGACGCGCGCCCTCCACCCCGGCGCCGCCCCCGGCTACGGCGTGCCCGGTGATCCCTGACGTTTCGCTCCGCGTGCTGCGCTACGTCGTGGCCGCCGCCGACGCGGGCAACGTCACGGAAGCGGCGCGGCGCCTGAACGTGTCGCAGCCCTCGGTGTCCACGGCCGTGTCCCAGCTGGAGGCGGCCGTCGGCTTCCCCCTTTTCGTCCGCCACCATGCGCGCGGCGTTTCGCTGACGAGCGCCGAGGCGCGGGTGGTGCACGACGCGCGGCAGTTGCTGGGCCACGCCGACGACTTCGGGCGCCATGCCCGCTCGTTGGGCGAGCAGTTGCAGGGAGAGATCGCGGTTGGCTGCTTCGTCACGCTCACGGCGCGCTTCCTGCCGCGGGTGCTGGCCGGCTTCGCACGCCGGCATCCCGGCATCACGGTCCGGCTGGAGGAGGGCAACCAGGAGGAAATCCTGCACGCGCTGCTGTCTGGACGGACGGAGCTGGCGGTTTCCTACAACTACGCCCTGCCGGAGGACGTGCTGGGCGAGCGCCTGGCCGATCTGCCGCCGCACGTCATGGTGGCTGCCACGCATCGTCTGGCCGGGCAGGGCGCCGTGTCCCTGCGCGCCTTGGCCGAGGAGCCGTTCATCCTCTTGGACCTGCCACATTCGCGCGACTACTTCGCCGGGCTGTTCGCGGCCTGCGGCGTGGAGCCGCGCATCGCGTCCCGCTCCCGGTCGTTCGAGTTCATCCGCGGCATGGTGGGGCATGGCCTCGGCTACTCGCTGCACAACGTGCTGCCCTGCACGGGCGTCGCCTATGACGGCAGCCAGGTGGCCGCGCTGCCGATCCGGGAGGCTCTGGCGCCGGTGCGCATCATGCGGCTGCGCCTGCGGCGCGGCGCCATGCGCCCGGCGGTGCAGGCGTTCTGGTCGTTCCTGGACGGCGCGTTCGACGACGCCTGCCCGGCGTGACCGTGCTGGCACGCTCCGTGCTTCGCCCGCCTTGCATCGCCAAGGAGCCGCCGCATGTCCGCCAATCCCTTCCACCTCGCCTGGTTCCTGCAAGGCTCAAGCATCCAGGCCTGGGGCGAGCAGTGGAGCGGCAACATCAGCGAGGAATGGATGTCGGCCGAGATGTTCCTCGACCTCGCCCGCTCCATCGAGCGCGCCTGCTTCGACTACCTGCTGATCGAGGACTCCATCTACATCGGGCAGAACTGGCAGGACTCGCGCGACATGTTCCTGAAGAACGGCATGTCCGTGCCGCGTCAGGAGCCGTCGGTGGTGGCCTCCCTGATGATGGCGGCGACGTCCCGGCTCGGCATCGTGCCGACGCTTTCGACCTTTGCCTACCATCCGTACCTGACCGCCCGGATCGTCGGCACGCTGGACCAGGTGTCGGGCGGGCGGGCGGGCTGGAACATGGTGACGGGAAGTTCCGACTTCTCCGGCCAGAACTTCGGCCTGGACAAGCTGCCGGAGCACGACACGCGCTACGAGATGGCGGCCGAGTACATCGACGTGGTGACGCGGCTGTGGGACAGCTGGGAACCCGGCGCCATCGTCGCCGACCGCAAGACCGGCGTGCTGATCGACCCGGCGAAAGTCCACACCATCGACTTCAAGGGCGAGCACTACGCGAGCCGCGGCCCGCTGAACTCCGGCCCCTGCCCGCAGGGCCGCCCGGTGATCGCGCAGGCCGGCGGCTCCGCCAAGGGGCGGGAAACCGCTGCGCGCTATGCCGACACGGTGGTGGCGCACCCGAAGGGGGTGCAGGCCATGAAGGACTACCGCAACGACGTGCGGATGCGGATGCGGGCGGCCGGGCGGGACCCGGACAGCTGCAAGGTGCTGTTCATGGCGACGCCGATCCTGGCCAACACGGACGAGGAAGCGCAGGCCCGCGCCGCGAAGCGCGGCGTCGCCACCACCGAGGAGGTCCACCGGCGGCTGGCGCAGATGGGGTGGACCACGAACATCGACTTCTCCGGCTACGACCTCGACGCCCCGGTGGGGGAGCTTTCCACCAACGGCCACCAGTCCAGCCTGGCCAACTTCCTGAAGAAGGCCGGCGGGCGCACGCTGCGCGAGGCGATCCTTGCCTACACCAGCCACGGCGGCAGCGTGGACCTGGTCGGCACGCCGGACACGGTGGCGGCGCAGATGGACGAGGCGATGCAGGAGGTGGGCGGCGACGGCTTCCTGCTGGTCCTGCCGAACGTCAGCCGCAAGACGGTGACGGAGGTGACGGACGGGCTGATCCCGGCACTTCAGCAGCGCGGGCTGGTGCGGCGTGCTTACGCGCACAAGCAGTTCAGGGACAATTTGCTGGAGTTCTGATAAACCTCTACGCTGATGAAATCTGGGTTTGTTGGATGCCGATCAGGTGGAAGTTGC
>CAXSEX010000555.1:0-2967 GCA_964236415.1 uncultured Acetobacteraceae bacterium
CCAGCCGGCGCGGCAGCGAGGGTGCGGCGGTCATGTCGGGCCTCCCGCCATCATCGCCGCCGCGCGGTGGACGGCCCGCAGGATCGCCATATGGGTGCCGCAGCGGCACTTGAGGCCGGTCAGCGCCTGCCTGACCTCGGCGTCGGTGGGACGCGGGTTGTCCCGCAGAAAGGCCGCGGCGGTCATCATCCAGCCGTTGATGCAATAGCCGCATTGCGGCACCTGCTCCTGGATGTAGGCAAGCTGGATCGGGTGCGGCCGTTCGGGGGTGCCCAGGCCGGCCAGCGTCGTGATCCGCTTGCCGGCGGCGTCGGCGCAGGGGAGCACGCAGGACCGCACCGCTTCCCCGTCCAAGTGCACGGTGCACGCGCCGCACTGCGCGAGGCCGCAGCCGAACCGCGGGTTGGCGAGGCCCAGGTCGTCCCGCAAGGCATACAGCAGCGGCATGTCCGGGTCGGCGTCAACCGCGTGGTCCCGGCCGTCCACGTTCAGCGTGATCTGGCTCGTCATCCCCGTTCCTCCATGTGGTCAGCGCAGCATGGACGCAAGCCGCCCTGCCCCGGCCTTCACCAAGCCGCCCCGGCGGTCACCCACCCGCCATCGCCTTCTTGCGCCACAGCTCCCACGGCCGGTTCACCTGGGCCGCGTTGGTCTGCATGGCCGCCGCCGCTTCCTGCTCGTTCAGGAACGTCACGTCCCCCAGGCGCAGCGCCTCGCCCTCCATGCGGGCGTTCACCTCGGTGTAAACGGCGCGGAACACCGCCTGCCGGACGGATGGCCCGGACACGACGGAGCCGTGGCCGCGCATCAGCATCACGGGATGGTCGCCCATCGCCACCGCCAGGGCGCGCCCCAGCTCCCGGCTGCGGATCAGCATGTCGGTCCCCGGGCCGGCCACGTCGCGTATCTCGAACACCGGCGCCCCCGCTCCCAGGAATCCACTCATGTGGTACAGCGGCTTCAAGGGCACGCGCCCGACCCCGAAGGGGATCACCGCCGGGGAATGGCTGTGCACGACCGACTTCACCTCCGGTTGCAGCCGGAAGATCTCGCCGTGGATGAACCGCTCCAGGTAAACCGCCCGGCCCTGCGGGTCCACCGGCGTGCCGTCCAGGTCGAACTCCATGATGTCGGCCGCCGTGACCAAGCCCGGCGCCATGCTGCGGGACAGCAGGAAGCGGTTCGGGTCCTTGTCGTGCCGGGCGCTGACATGGCCGAAGCCGTCCACCACGCCTTGGTCGAACAGGATGCGGTTGGCAACGACCAAGTCGTCCACCAGCGCCGGGTCAGCCGGCCCGGCGCTGGCGGGGGCGGCGGACTGGCCCTCGGCCATGGAAGCGTAAACGACGGCTGCCGCGCAGCCGCAGAAAAGGCGTCGTCCCATCATGTCGGTCCCTCGTTTGCTTGAATGTTCGACAACGGCGGTCGTCCGTTGTTGCCGCCCCTCATCGGGGGCCGCCCTTGCGAGCGGCTCCCGCGGCGCGGCGAACCAGTTGCGCGCGTGCGCGGTCAATGCGTCACCGCCAGCATGTCCTCGACCTCGTCCCAGCGGGCCAGCATCTCCTCCCGGGTGCCGGCCAGCCGCACCCGTCCGCGCTCCATCACGACGGCCTGCTCCGCCAGGTCCAGCGCCAAGCGGGCGTGCTGCTCGACGACGATCATCGCCAACCCCTCCTGGCGCAGCCGGGCCAGGGCGGTCAGCAAGCCGTCCACGATGACGGGCGCCAACCCTTCGAACGGCTCGTCCAGTAGGATGCAGGCCGGAGAGGCCATCAGCGCCCGCCCGATGGCCAGCATCTGCTGCTCGCCGCCGGAGAGTTGCGACCCGCCGTTGCGGCGGCGCTCGGCCAAACGGGGGAACAGCTCGAACACCCGCTCCACCGTCCAGGCCCGGCGCAGGTCGGCGACGCGCAGGTTCTCCTCGACGGTCAGCGTGCCGAAGATCTGCCGCTCCTGCGGCACGAAGCCGATCCCGGCCCGGCACCGCGCGCTGGGCGGCAGCCGCCCGATCTCCTGGCCATCCAGCCGGACCGTTCCCGCCTGCAGGGCAACCCGGCCCGCGATGGTGCCAAGCAGCGTCGTCTTGCCCGCGCCGTTGCGTCCCAGCAACGCCAGGCCGGCGCCCGCGGGCAGGCTGAGGCCCACCCCGTCCACGATCCGGGTGGGCCCGTAGCCGCTCGCCACGTCCGCAAGCTCCAGCAGGACGGTCACGCGCGCGACCCCAGGTAGGCCGCGCGCACCTGGGCATCCCCGCGTATGGCCTCCGGCGTCCCCCGGGCGATCACCGCGCCTTCCGCCAGCACGGTGATCTCGCGGGCGAAGCGGAACACCAGCGGCATGTCGTGCTCGATCAGCAGCACCGCGACATCCTCCGGCAGGTCGTCGAGCGCGCCCAGGATCATCGCGTGGTCCGCAGCCGGCAAGCCCGCAGCCGGCTCGTCCAGCAGCAGCACGCGCGGGCGCAGCGCGAGCGCCACCGCAAGCTCCACCAGGCGCTGCTGGCCGTAGGCCAGGTCCCGGACGAGCGTGGTGCCGATGGCGCCCAGGCGCATCCGGCGGCCGATCTCCTCCGCCTCGTCGGCGACCTCGGACGTGAAGCCCTGCCGGCTGCGGAGCGACAGCCCGCGCCCCCCGCGCTCGGCCACGGCAAGGGCGATGTTCTCGTATGCGGAGAAGCTGGGGAACAGGTTCGTGACCTGGAAGTTGCGGACCAGCCCCAGCCGGGTGCGCCGGTGCTGCGGCAGCGCGGTGACATCCTGCCCGGCCAAGCGGACCGTCCCGGCGCGCGGCTGCAGGCGTCCGGTGATGAGGTTCACGAGCGTCGTCTTGCCCGCCCCGTTCGGGCCGATCAGGGCGTGCCGCGCGCCGGGTTCGAGCGTCAGCGACACCCCGTTGGTGACGACCAGCCCGCCGAACCGCATCACCAGCCCGTCCAGCGCCAATGCGGGCGCTACGGGGGCGGGCGTC
>CAXSEX010000556.1:0-1219 GCA_964236415.1 uncultured Acetobacteraceae bacterium
GTTCAGCCCGATCAGCACGCCCCCTGCCCCGGCCAGGCAGCCGGAGATGAAGGAAACCAGCGCCGCCGCCCGCCCGGTGTCGATGCCCATGAGCTGCGCCGCGTCCGGCTTCTCTGCCATGGCGCGGATCGCGAGGCCCAGCCGGGTGCCGCGCATCAGCAGGAGCAGCGCGCCGACCAGCAGCGCCGTGGCTGCCAGGATCAGGATCTGCGCCGCGGTGATGCGGATGTCGCCGACGTGGAAGGCGTCCGCGCTCACGATGTCCGGCGGCAGGCGGCGGATGTCGGGGCCGAGCCAGCTGGTCAGCGCCGAGTACAGCGCCAGCACGCCGCCGAGCGTGACCATGAGCGACGACAGCTCCGGCGCCTGGATGCGGCGCAGCCGGGTCAGCAGCACCCAGTCGAGCACCACGGCGATGCACCCGGCGCCGAGCGCCGCCACCGGCAACGCCAGCCAGATTGCCGCACCCTGCCGCGCCATCCACAGCGCGATCAGCGCGCCGGCGGAGAAGTAGAAGCCGTAGGTCAGGTTGATGACCCGCAGCACGCCGAACATCAGCGTGAAGCCGAGGGCGAACAGGGCGTAGGCGGCGCCGAGCAGGACGCCGTTCACAAGCTGCTGGGCAAGCATCACCGGGTCCTATGGGGTTCGCGCGCCCGCGGCAAGCCCTGGGTTCCCGGGGGCGCTACTGCGGGGCGATGCCGAATTTGCCGCCCTGCATCGCGAGCACCACCACCCCCTCGGTGCTGGCGGGGTCGCGGCCCGGGGTGAAGGTGAACGGCCCCATGACGCCGTCGTGCTTCGTGGCCAGCAGGGCGTCGCGGATCTTGGCCGGCTCGGGCGCCCCGGCACGGGCGATGGCATCGGCCAGGATGTGCATGCAGTCATAGGCTTGGGCCGCGAACTGGTCGGGGTCGCGGCCGTACTTGGCGCGGAACTTGGCGACAAAGGCCTGGTTCGCCGGGTCGTCCTTGCCCACGAACCATGGGCTGCCGACGAGCAACCCGTCCGCAGCACGTCCTGCGATCTCGCCCAGCTTCGGCGAGTTGCTGCCGTTGCCGCCGATGAACAGCGTTTCCTTGCCGAACCCCAGTTGCCGCGCCTGCAGCAGCACGCCCGACACCGGCTCGACCAGGGCCGAGATGCCGACCGCGTCCGGCTTCAGCGCGCGGATCTTGGTCAGCTGCGCGCTGAAGTCGGTGTCCTTGCTGCCGAAGCT
>CAXSEX010000556.1:1229-2952 GCA_964236415.1 uncultured Acetobacteraceae bacterium
GATGGCCACGATGGTCAGCCCGGCCTTTTCGGCGGCGGCCTTCATGGTGTCGAAGCCTGATTTCGAGAACGCATCGTCGTTCGCATACATCAGCGCGATGCTTTTCACGCCTTGCGCCTTGGCCCGCGCCAGCGTCACCGGGATCACGTCGCTTTCCGGCAGGCTGGTGCGGAACACGTAGGGGCCGATCTCGGTGATGCCCACCGCGGTGGTGCTGGTGCCGATGATCGGGATCTTGCGCTCGTTCGCGACCGGTCCCACGGCGAACATCTCGTTCGACAAGGTTGGCCCGATGATCGCCACCACCTTGTCCCGGCCGATCAGCTTGCGGGCGGCGTTGATCGCCTGGTCCTTGTTGGCGGCGCTGTCCTCCACCGTCAGCGCGATCTTGCGGCCCCCCACTCCCTGCGCGTTGACCTCCTCCAGCGCCAATTCCAGCCCGGCGCGGATCGCGGTGCCGTAGGCGGCGTTGGGGCCGCTCAGGATCTCGACCGCGCCGACGGGGATCGGGGCGCCCCCTTGCGCGAAGGCGGCCGGGGCCACAGCCAGCGTGACGGCGGCGGCGAGCAAAGAGCGGCGGAGCATCGTCGGTGTTCCCTTCACGGAGGACGGATCGGGCCGGGACCGTACTCGAAACGGCCCGATAATCAAGGCGGCTTGCGCCGAAGGAGGCGCCGGGCCATGGGACGGCGATGAGCACGCTCCGCATCGCCACCTGGAACATCAACTCGCTCCGCTTGCGGCTGCCGCTGGTGGAGCGGCTGGTGGCGGCGCTCGACCCGGACGTGATCTGCCTGCAGGAAACCAAGGTGCCGGACGAGCTTTTCCCCGACGCGGCGCCCGGCGCGTTCGGCTACCCCCACGTCGCCCGGCGCGGCATGAAGGGATACAACGGCGTCGCGGTCCTGTCGCGCGTGCCGCTCGCCCCGCTCGACGGCCCCGATTGGTGCGAGCGCGGCGATTGCCGGCACGTGGGGGTGGCGCTCTCAACCCCAGCCGGACCGCTCGCGCTGCACGACTTCTATGTGCCGGCCGGCGGCGACGAGCCGGACCCGGCGGCCAACCCGAAGTTCGCGCATAAGCTGGCCTTCGTCGCCGAGGTCACCAAGTGGTTCGCAGCAGCCCGGCCCGAGCGGTGCGTCCTGGTCGGCGACCTCAACATCGCGCCGATGGAGCATGACGTTTGGAGCCACAAGCAGCTCCTCGCGGTTGTTTGCCACACGCCCGTGGAGGTCGCGGCGATGGAGGCCTGGATGCGAACGGGCTTTGTTGACGCCATGCGGCACTTCGTGCCGGCGGAGCAGAAGCTCTACACCTGGTGGTCCTACCGCAACCAGGACTGGAAGCAGGCCAACCGTGGACGCCGGCTGGACCATGTGTGGGTCAGCCGCGACCTGGCGCCGGGCCTGCGGTCAAGCATCGTGCTGACGGAGGCGCGCGATTGGCCGCGGACTTCGGACCACGTGCCGGTCTGCGTCGAACTCGATGTGTGAGCGCCGTTACGTCACGAAAACCGTGATCTTGCGCGACACGACCGGCGGATCGAACAGCTTGTGCTCGGCATCCCCGAGCACAAGCTGCAGCGTGTGCCGCCCGCGTGGCAGGTCGAGGCGGGTCTCGGTTTGCCCGGCGCCGAAATGCAGGTGGGTCCGGTCGGATGGGATCGGCTCGTCAAGGCTCAGCGGCTCGTTCACGTCAACGAGCAGGTGGTGGTGGTGGTGGT
>CAXSEX010000557.1:0-2949 GCA_964236415.1 uncultured Acetobacteraceae bacterium
ATGTCGAGGACGTCGTCGATGAGGGTGAGGAGGTGGCCTCCGGCGCGCCGGATGACGGCGAGGTCCTCGTGCATCTGGGATGAGGGATCCGCGATCTCCTCCATCACCATCACGCCCGACCGGCTCCGCAACCAGGATTTCACCCAGCCCTACATGGACACCGACCTGGCGCTGGTCGCCGGGCCGGCGTCGCGGCTCAAGGGCCTGGCCGACTTGCGCGGCTCGACGCTCGGCTCCATCGCCAGTTCGACCGGCGACGCCTGGGTGAAGGCGAACATGGAGAAGTACGGCATCGCCTCGGCCAAGACGTATGACACCGTGACCAACCTGCTCCTCGACGTGGCGAACGGCCGCGTGGATGGCGGCGTCAATGACGAGGCCGGGTCACGGTATGCGTTCCGCACCATGCGCGCCTTGCACGTCGTCGAGACCATCCCGAGCGGCAACCAGATCGGCATGATGCTGCCCAAAGGCTCGCCCCTGACCGCCCGCGTGAATGACGTGATCGGCGGGCTGAAGCGCGAGGGGGCGATGGCCAAGCTGTATGAGAAGTGGTTCGGCGTGGCGCCGCCCGCCGGGTCGAGCACGGTCACGGTCCTGCCGCTGCCCCGGGCATCCTGAGCGGGGAATGCAGGCAATGGCTTCGTTCCCCCCTTAGCGTGAGCTTCACCGAAACCTTCCTCAACGTCGAGGTCCTGCTCCGCGTCCTGCCCTTGCTGCTGACGGGGCTGTGGGTGACGCTGCGGCTTGCCGCCTGCGCCATCCTGTTCGGCACCCCGCTGGGCCTCGGCGTCGCCGTCGCCCGGCTTTACGCGCCCCGTCCGCTGCAACTGCTGGCCGTGGGGTACGTGGACCTGTTCCGCGCCCTGCCGATGCTCGTGCTGCTGATCCTGATCTACTACGCCCTGCCGTTCATGGGCGTCCGCCTCAGCTCGTTCGCCTCGGCCGTCGTGGCGCTGTCGGCGGTGCTGGCGGCGTTCAGCGCGGAGGTGTTCCGCGCCGGCATCCAGGCGGTGCCGTCGGGCCAGGTCGAGGCGGCGCGTGCCCTTGGGCTGCATTTCGGCGGCGTCATGCGCCACGTCGTGCTCCCCCAGGCCGTGCGGGTGGTGGTGCCGCCGCTGACCAGCAACTGCGTCGGCATCGTCAAGGAAACCTCGCTCGCCTCCGTCGTCGCGTTGCCCGAGCTGCTGAAGCAGGGCAACGACGCCCAGGCGCTGACGGCCAACCCGACGCCGCTGATCGGGGTGGCGCTGATCTACCTTTTGGTGCTGTGGCCGCTGGTGCGCCTGGTCGGCCGGTTGGAGCACCGGGCCGGGCGGGCGCGGACACGATGAAGGGACATGGGATGACCACCACCGAGCTGCTTGCCTCCCTGGTCGGCTTCCCCACCGTCAGCCACGACAGCAACCTTGCGCTGCTCGACTGGATGGAAGCGACGCTCGCCCCTTTGTCGCCCCGGCTGCGCCGGTTTCCCAGCCCTTGCGGTACCAAGGCCAACCTGCTGGCCAGCATCGGCCCGGACGTGCCCGGCGGCCTGTTGCTGTCCGGCCATACCGACGTGGTGCCGACCGACGGGCAGGCCTGGCTCGCCGACCCGTTCGTGCTGCGCGACCTCGGCGGGCGCCTGACGGGAAGAGGCGCCTGCGACATGAAGGGCTTCCTGGCCTGCTGCCTCTATGCAGCTCCAGCCCTGGCGTCCTTGCCGCTGCGGCGCCCGGTCCACCTCGCGTTCTCCTACGACGAGGAAGTGGGCTGCACCGGCGTCGGCCCGATGGCGGAGTGGGCCGGCGCGCACCTGGCGCCGGGCCTGGCGGTGATCGGCGAGCCGTCGTTGATGCAGGTCGTGCACGCGCACAAGGGCGGGCTGATCGGCTGGGCCACCGTCACCGGCAGGCCCGGCCACTCCTCGCAGCCCGACCGGTGCGTCAACGCCGTCATGGTTGCCGCCGAGTGCGTCGCGCGCTTCAACCGTCTGAACGAAGGCTTCCGCGCCGGGCCGCGCGACCCGGCGTTCGACCCGCCGTACAGCACGACCCAGGTGAACCGCGTCGAGGGCGGCAACGGCGGCAACATCGTGGCCGAAACCTGCCGGTTTTTCTGGGAGATGCGCGTGTTGCCCGGCGTGGACGACCGCGCCGCCCTGGCGGGGATCGAGCGGCAGATCGCGGCGGAGCTGGTTCCCGCCATGCAGGCAGTCGATCCGGCCAGCAGCGTGCATTTCGACGTGCAAGCCCGCATCGTCGCCCTGGCCGCCAACGAGGCGGCGTTCGAGGCCCGGCTGCTCGGGCTTCTCGGACAGGAGCGTGCGTTGGCCGTGCCCTACGGGTCCGAGGCCGGCATCTTTCAAAAGGCTGACATGCCCGCCGTCATCCTCGGCCCCGGCAGCATCGCCCAGGCGCACCAGCCGGAAGAGTGGGTGGACGCCAGCCAGCTTGCCACCTGCGACACGGCGCTGGGCACGCTGGCGCGGGGCTATTGCACGTAGGGGACGCTGTTGCATGGACCGGGCCGGTGGCGTTGCAGGCCAAGCCTACGTAGGCCAGAACTAACGAACTGGGCTTCTGGTACGCATAAGCGGACAAAGCTGGAACAGATCTGACCGTCTTTGTTGGCGGAACAGGCGCTTGCAGGATTTCAGCCGCCTTGATGCTGCGCGTGTGGGATATCGGGAATCACCTGATTTGCGTCAGCCCCGAAGCGGCACCCAAACACCGCTGTTTATGGCCTGAAAACTATACGGCAAACCCTGTCGGAATGACGCATGATACGAAAACCCGCCCGATGAGGTTTTCCGCACATGCTGGTCGGCTACATGCGCATCTCGACCGACAGCGAACGCCAAGTACTCGACCTGCAGCGCGACGCGCTCCTGTCCGCCGGCGTCGACGGGCGTCACCTGTTCGAGGACCGGGCCAGCGGCAGCCGGGGTGATCGTGCCGGCCTCGCCAA
>CAXSEX010000558.1:0-2939 GCA_964236415.1 uncultured Acetobacteraceae bacterium
CGCAGCCGCTCCCCCCCGGTGCACAGCGGCAGGAACCAGTCGCTGCGCATCTGCAAGTCGTCGTTCAGCGCCTTCATGGCCTGGTAGTTGAAGCGGTAGCGGCTGTCCCGGCCGCGGGCCGCCCAGATCAGCGTCTCGTGCGCGTTGGTGAAGCGCCGGCCACGGAAGTTGGGCATCGGGTTGGCCTTGCGCCACACCACGTCGTTGAGGATCCAGAAGCCCAGGTCCTGCAGGATGGCGCCGATGCGGAAGATGTTGTGGTAGGAGCCGATCACCCAGATCGTGCCGTCCTTGCACAGCAGCCGCCGGCACTCGCCCAGCCACTCCCGGGTGAAGGCGTCGTAGGCCGCGAAGTCGCCGAACCGGTCCCACTCCTCGTCCACCGCGTCCACGAGGCTGTCGTCGGGCCGGCGCAGCTCGCCGCGGAGCTGCAGGTTGTACGGCGGGTCGGCGAAGACGCAGTGGACCGAGGCGGCGGGCAGCATGCCCATCAGCGGTATGCAGTCGCCCAGCAGCACTTGGTTCAACGGCAGTTCACGGGCGATGTCCACTGGCTCCAACCGGCTGTTCGGGACGCATCGTGCCGAGGCGCCGGAAGCCGCGTCAATCCGCGGCCGGCGCGCCCCCGGGTTGCCGCAGCAGCGTCCTGACGATTCCGAACTTGGCCCGATGATGCCGGCACGGCCCGACCCGGCGCAGCGCCGCCAGGTGCGCCGCCGTGCCGTATCCCGCGTTGGCGAGCCAGTCGTAGGCCGGGTAACGCGCCGCCAGCCGCGCCATCGCCCGGTCGCGCACCACTTTCGCCACGATGGACGCCGCCGCGATGGACAATGACAACCCGTCGCCGCCGACGCAGCACTGCACGGGGCAGGGCAGGTCCGGCGCCTGGTTGCCATCCACCAAGGCGAGGTCCGGCAGGCGCGGCAGCCGGAGCACCGCGCGGCGCATGGCGAGCAGGGAGGCGCGCAGGATGTTGAGCCGGGCGATCTCCGCCACCGACGCGGCGCCGACGCCGATCTCGACGGGGCCGCCGGCGTGCAGCGCGTCGAACGCCGCCTGCCGGGCCGGCGCGGTCAGCTTCTTGGAATCGTCGAGCAGCGGCCGCAGCCCATCGGGCACGCCGGCGGGGAAAACCACGGCGGCAGCCACCACCGGCCCGGCCAACGGCCCGCGCCCGGCCTCGTCCACCCCCGCCACCCGGCCACCATGCCGCGACTCGCGCGTGAAGTCGGGGGCCATGGCGCCGGGGCTACTCCGCCGCGCGAAGGTGCTCTTGCAGGCGCGGCATGAGTTCAACGAGGTTGCAAGGCCGGTGCCGGCTGTCGAGCTGCCAAACCAGGATGTCGTCCCAGGCGTCCTTCACCGCCCCGGTGCTGCCGGGCAGGGCGAACAGGTAGGTGCCCCCGGCCACGCCGGCGAGGGCGCGCGACTGCATGGTGGAGGTGCCGATCTTCCCGTAGCTCAGCATGCGGAACAGCTCGCCGAAGCCCTCGATCCGCTTTTCCAAAACGCGGTCGAACGCCTCGGGCGTCACGTCGCGGCCGGTGATGCCGGTGCCGCCGGTGGTGATCACCGCGTCGATGGCGGGGTCGGCGACCCAGCCGCGCAGCCGGGCCTCGATCCGGTCCGCGTCGTCCCGCTCGATGGCGCGGGCGGTGACCCGGTGCCCGGCGCCCTCGATCCGCGCCGCCAGCGTGTCGCCGGAGCGGTCGTCGGCCGCGGTCCGCGTGTCAGACACCGTCAGCACGGCGATGCTCACGGGGATGAACTGGCGGCTCTCGTCGATCGGCATGGCGCCGCTCCTTTCAGGAATTGCCTTGAAGTGTTGGGTCCAGGCTCAGCCGGAGCGCCAGCAGGTCGGCCCAGCAGTCCCGCTTGGCCGAGGGCGTGCGGAGCCATTGGTCCCAGGGCAGCATCGGCATGGCGGGAATGGGCGCGTCGGCCCCGGGCAGCGCCGCCTGGAGCCAGCGTCCGCGCAGCCGGCGGATGCTGTCGCTGCTGCCGCACAGCGCCCGGGCCGGGGCGGCCCCCAGCAGCAGCAGCCGGTCCGGCCGGACCAGGCGCAGCAGGCGCAGCAGGAAGGGCAGGCAGACCTGGACCTCGGCCTCGGTCGGCGCGCGTCCGCCGGGCGGGCGCCAGGGCACCAGGTGGGTGAGCAGGATGGCGCCTCGGTCGAGGCCGACGCTCCGCAGCACCCGGTCGAGCGCCTGCCCGGACGGCCCGGCGAAGGCGTGGCCGGCCCGGTCGTCGTCGGCCCCCGGCGCCTCGGCCACCAGGACGAGCCGCGCCGCCGGGTTGCCGTCGGGCCGCACGGTGGCCGTCGCCGTGGCGCGGAGCGCGCAGCCGTCGAACGCATCGAGCGCCGCATGGAGGGCGGCCAGGGTGCCGGCCGCGTCCGCGGCGGCTTGGCTGCGCGCCGCGGCCGGCGCCGGGCGGGCCGGCGTGTCCAGCGGGACCGCCAACGGCGTGCGGCTGGGCACGGGCAGGGGCGCGGGCCGGAAATGGTCGCGCGGCTCCTCGCCCAACGCCTCGTCCACGCCCCACTCGACCTGCAGGCGCAACGCTGCCAAGCTGTCCATCAGGCGGAGACCGCTTCGTGTCGCATGGCGTTGAAAATGTGCCGCATGCGGGTTTTGCGCAACCCGCGCCCGTCCCCACTTGAGACGGCATAGACTCTTGCGACAGCATAGACGGGGGGACGAATGCCGGAACGTGAGGTGGCCCGCGAGGCCATGGAATTCGATGTCGTGATCGTGGGCGCGGGGCCGGCTGGCCTGTCCGCCGCGATCCGCCTCAAGCAGCTGGCACCCGACGCCGGCATCTGCGTGGTGGAGAAGGGCGGCGAGGTCGGCGCGCACATCCTGTCCGGCGCCGTCATCGAGACGCGGGCGCTGGCCGAGCTGCTGCCGGATTGGAAGGACGCCGGCGCCCCGCTGCTG
>CAXSEX010000559.1:0-2928 GCA_964236415.1 uncultured Acetobacteraceae bacterium
GCCACCTCATGCTGGTGGATCTCCGCCCGAAGCGCGTGACCGGCAAGGCGGCGGAAGCGAGCCTGGAGCGCGCCCGCATCACCGCCAACAAGAACGCCATCCCCTTCGACCCGGCCAAGCCCGCCGTCACGTCGGGCATCCGCCTCGGCACCCCCGCCGCCACCACCCGCGGCTTCGGCCCGGCGGAGTTCCGCGAGGTCGGCCTGATGATCAACGAGGTGCTGGACGGCCTGTCCCGCTCCAACGACGGCAGCAACGACCTGGCGGAGCAGGCCGTGGCGGCGCGGGTGCAGGCGATGTGCGCGCGTTTCCCGATCTACCCGGGCCTGCTGGCGGGCCACGCCGGACCCTAGCCACCATGCGCTGCCCGTTCTGCGGCAACGACGACACGCAGGTGAAGGACAGCCGGCCCACCGACGACGGGTCGGCGATCCGCCGTCGGCGGTTCTGCGGCGGCTGCGGGCAGCGGTTCACCACCATCGAGCGCGTGCAGCTCCGCGAGTTGACGGTGCTCAAGGCCGATGGCCGCCGGGTGCCGTTCGACCGGGAGAAGCTCGGCCGCTCCATCCGCATCGCGCTGCGCAAGCGCCCGGTGCAGGAGGAGCGGCTGGAGCGCATCGTCAACGGCATCGTGCGCCAACTGGAAGCCACGGGCGAGAACGACATTCCCAGCAAGCAGCTGGGCGAACTGGTGATGGAAACGCTGAAGGAGGTGGACGCGGTCGCCTACGTCCGCTTCGCCAGCGTGTATCGCGACTTCCGCGAGGCAAAGGATTTCGAGGCCTTCCTGGGGTCGCTTGAGGAGCCTACATAGCGCAGATGGATGGGCGACGTGAGCACCACTGACGGAGACGCGACGGATCGGGAGCACATGCGCGCCGCCCTGGCGCTTGCCCGGCGCGGCCTTGGCAACACCTGGCCCAACCCGGCGGTCGGGTGCGTGCTGGTGCGGGACGGCCGGGTGGTCGGGCGCGG
Source organism: uncultured Acetobacteraceae bacterium (assembly GCA_964236415.1). Classification (GTDB taxonomy): domain Bacteria; phylum Pseudomonadota; class Alphaproteobacteria; order Acetobacterales; family Acetobacteraceae; genus CAHJXG01. The sequence continues at coordinate 976 of CAXSEX010000559.1, forward strand.
CTGGACGTCGCCGGGCGGCCGGCCCCATGCGGAAACGGTGGCGCTGGCGCAGGCCGGCGATCTGGCACGCGGGGCCATGGCCTACGTGACGCTGGAACCGTGCAGCCATCATGGGCGCACCCCGCCTTGCGCCGATGCCTTAGCCGAGGCCGGGGTGGCGCGGGTCGTGGTGGCGTGCGGCGACCCGGACCCGCGGGTGGACGGCCGCGGCGTGGCGGCGCTGCGGGCCACAGGGATCGAGGTTGCCACCGGATTGATGGCGGACGAGGCGGAGGCGTTACAGGCCGGGTTCCTGACGCGGATTCGCCTGGGCCGCCCCATGGTCACGCTCAAGCTGGCCAGCACGCTCGACGGCCGCATCGCGACGCGCACCGGGGAAAGCCAGTGGATCACCGGACCCGAGGCCCGGCGCGCGGCGCATGCGCTGCGCGGGCAGCATGACGCGGTGCTGGCCGGCGTGGGCACCGTGCTGGCGGATGACCCGGAGCTGACCTGCCGCATCCCCGGATACCGGAAGGCCCCCGACCTGCGGGTCGTGGTGGACAGCCGGCTCCGCACCCCGGCCGCCGCCCGCTTGGTGGCGACCGCGGCAACCGTGCCGACGTGGTTCCTGCACCGTGCCGACGCCGATGCTGGGCGGGCACAGGCATTGCAGGACGCCGGGGCGCGGCTGATCGAGGTCGCGGGCGCGGAGGGTGGCGTGGATCTTGAAGCAGGAATGCAGGCCCTGGGCGCCGCCGGGCTGACCCGGGTGCTGGTGGAGGGCGGGGCGCAGGTCGCGGGCGGGCTGCTGCGGGCGGGGCTGGTGGACCGCATCGCCTGGTTCCACGCGCCCGGCGTGATGGGTGGCGACGGCTGGCCGGCGGCGCAGGCGTTCGGCACGGTGGCGCTGCGTGACATGCCGCGGTTCCGGCGGGTGGACTCGCGGTCGGTAGGGGACGACATGCTCACAGAATTCAGTAGGGCCGCCTGATGTTCACCGGCATCGTGACCGGCATGGGCGAGGTGCGCAGCCTGCGGCCCCTCGGCGACGGCCAGGACATGCGCCTGGTGATCGGCGCGCCGTGGCCCGACACCGGGAGCATCGCCGTGGGCGCGTCCATCGCCTGCGGCGGCTGCTGCCTGACCGCGGTGGAGGTCGGGCCGGACTGGTTCGCGGTGGACGTGTCGGGCGAAACGCTGTCCAAGACCAAGCTGGGCGGCTGGACGGTCGGCAGCCGCGTGAACCTGGAACGCTCCCTGCGCCTCGGCGACGAGATGGGTGGGCACATCGTGTCCGGCCACGTCGATGGCCTGGGCCAGGTACGGTCGGTGCTGCCGGAGAACGGCTCCTGGCGCGTGCAGGTCGAGGCCCCGCGCGAGCTGTCCCGCTTCATCGCCACCAAGGGCAGCGTGTCGCTCGATGGCGTGTCGCTCACGGTGAACGAGGTGGCGGGCAGCCTGTTCGGCGTCAACGTCATCCCGCATACCTGGGACGTGACCACGCTGGGCCGGATCAAGCCCGGCGATGCCGTGCACATCGAGATTGACATGCTGGCGCGCTACGTCGCCCGCCTGGCGGAGGTCCCATGAAGTCTGCCACCCTGTCCGACTATCTGTGCAGCGCCGAAGAACTGATCGAGGAAGCGCGGGCCGGGCGCATGTTCGTCCTGGTGGACGACGAGGACCGGGAGAACGAGGGCGACCTGGTGATCCCCGCCCAGTTCGCGACGCCCGACGCCATCAACTTCATGGCCCGGCACGCCCGTGGGCTGATCTGCCTGGCGCTCACCCGCGCCCGGGTGGAGCAGCTTGGCCTGCCGCTGATGAGCCAATCGAACAGCACCCGGCACCACACGGCGTTCACCGTCTCCATCGAGGCGCGGGACGGGGTGACGACCGGGATCTCGGCGGCCGACCGGGCGCTGACCATCGGCGTCGCGATCAACCCGGAGGGCAGCCGCGACCAGATCG
>CAXSEX010000560.1:0-2916 GCA_964236415.1 uncultured Acetobacteraceae bacterium
TCTGGCTGCACGGCTACAACTGGCCGGCCTGGCGCGGCGGGCCGATGTTCTACGCTGACCTTGTGGGCCTGCCCCGCATCCGCGACCGCTTGCAGGACTTCTTCGGCGCCACCGGCGACGAGGCGCTGCGCCCGGCGCCGCTGCTGAAAAAGTTTGCCGACGCCGGCCAGGGCTTCGCGGGCCAAAGTGGGGGTGGGGGGGCCAAGGCGGCATGACCCGGCAACCGCACCCCTGGGAGGCCCGCTACCCCGACGGCGCGCGCTGGGATGCGCCGATCCCGACCGGCACGATCCCGGGCCTGCTCGACCGCATCGCCAAGGAGTATGCCGACCGCCCGGCGCTGGAATTCCGCGGGAGCCGCATGACCTACGCCGAGCTGGGCCAGCGCGCGGACCGGCTGGCGCGCGGGCTGATGGCGCTCGGCGTGCTGCCGGGCGACGCGGTGGCGCTGCTGCTGAGCAACAGCCCGGCCCATCCCGTCGCCTTCTTCGCCGTGCTGCGCGCGGGCGCCCAGGTGGTGCACCTCAGCCCGCTCGACCCCGCGCGGACGGTGGAGCGCAAGCTGCACGACAGCGGCGCGCGCACCCTGATCGCCGGCAACCTGCCGTCCCTGCTGCCCCAGGCGCTGGCCGCCCGGCAGTCCGGCACCGTGGGCACGCTGATCGTGGCGGAAGACGCGGATTGGGGATCCGGCGGCCTCGATGCCCCGGTGCCGCCCGGCGCCCGCACCTTGCGCGACCTCGACGGTCCCGACGCGGAGTGGCCGGCGGTCGAGCCGGCGGACGTGGCGGTGCTGCAATACACCGGCGGCACCACCGGCGCGCCGCGGGCGGCCATGCTGACCCACGCCAACCTCATCGCCGCCGTCGCCATGTACGACGCCTGGACCGGCACCACCGAGCGGGCCTACTCGCCCGGCGACAAGGTGCTCGTCGTGCTGCCGCTGTTCCACATCTACGCCCTGACCGCGGTGATGCTGCGCGCGCTGTGGAGCGGGGTGGAACTGATGCTGCGCCCCCGCTTCGACGTGAACCAGGCGCTGCACGACATCGAGACCGGGCGCTGCACCCACTTCTACGGCGTGCCCACCATGTGGATCGCGATGGCCAACCATCCCGACATCACGTCGCGCGACCTGTCGAGCCTGAAAGTCACCAGCTCCGGCGGCGCGGCCCTGCCGCACGAGGTCGGGGTGCGGATGGAGGGGATCACCGGGCTGCGGCTCGGCGGCGGCTGGGGCATGACGGAAACCTCGCCCGCCGGCACCAACCTACCACCCGGCCGCGCGCCGGGGCCGGGCGACATCGGCCTGCCGCTGCCGGGCATCGAGATGGACGTGGTGGCGCTCGACGATTCCACTCGCGTGCTGCCGCCGGGCGAGATCGGCGAAGTGCGCATCCGCGGCGCGAACGTGACGCCCGGCTACTGGCGGCGCCCGGAGGAAACGGCGGAGGCCTTCGTGGACGGCTGGTTCCTCACCGGCGACATCGGCCGCATGGCGCCGGACGGCATGTTCACCCTGGTAGACCGCAAGAAGGACATGATCATCTCCGGCGGCTTCAACGTGTACCCCCGCACGGTCGAGGACGCGATCCACGAGCACCCGGCCGTGCGGGAAGCCGCGGTCATCGGCGTGCCGGACCCATACCGCGGCCAGTCGGCCAAGGCCTACATCGTCCTGCGCGACGGGGCCGAGCCGCTGACGCTGGAGGCGCTGCGCGAGTTCCTGTCGGACAAGCTGGGCCGGCACGAGCTGCCCGCCGCCCTCGAACTCCGCGACAGCCTGCCGCACACGCCGGTGGGCAAGCTGGCGAAGCGCGAGCTGATCGCCGAACTGAAGCAAGGACACTGAGCCATGGTCGAAGCCGTCATCGTTTCCACCGCGCGCACCCCCATCGGCCGGGCGGTGCGCGGCGCGTTCAACATGACCCACGGCGCCGAGATGGGCGGCCACGCCATCCAGCACGCGATGGAGCGCGCCGGGCTGGAAGGCGTCGAGGTGGAGGAGGTCGTGCTCGGCTGCGCCAACCCGGAGGGCGCCACCGGCGGCAACATCGCGCGGCAGGCGGCGCTGCGGGCCGGCATCCCGCCGGGTGCCGCGGCGATGACGGTGAACCGCTTCTGCTCGTCGGGCTTGCAGGCCATCGCCATCGCCGCCAACCGCGTGGTGTGCGACGGCGTGCCGGTCGCGGTGGCCGGCGGCTTGGAGAACATCAGCCTGGTGCAGACCACGCTGAACCGGCACATGTACAAGGACGCCTGGCTGGAGGACCACGTGCCGGCGATCTACATGCCGATGATCGAAACGGCGGACATCGTGGCCGCGCGCTACGGCGTCAGCCGGGAAGCGCAGGACGAGTACGCGCTGGAAAGCCAGCGCCGCACCGCCGCCGGGCAGCAGGCCGGGCGGTTCGACGAGGAAATCGTGCCGCTGCCCAGCATCATGGCCGTGACCGACAAGGTGACGGGCGAGGTCCGCCACGAGCCGGCCAACCTGCGCCAGGACGAGGGCAACCGCCCCGACACCACCTTGGAGGGCCTCGCCAAGCTCAAGCCGGTGCGCGGCGAGGGCCAGTTCATCACCGCGGGCAACGCGAGCCAGTTGTCGGACGGCGCCAGCGCCTGCGTCGTGATGTCCGACCGCGAGGCGGCGCGGCGCGGCCTCGAACCCATGGGCGTGTTCCGCGGCCTCGCCGTCGCGGGCTGCGATCCCGACGAGATGGGCATCGGCCCGGTGTTCGCGGTGCCGCGCCTGCTGGAGCGCCACGGGCTGACGGTGGACGACATCGACCTGTGGGAACTGAACGAGGCCTTCGCCAGCCAGGTGCTGTACTGCCGCGACAAGCTGGGCCTCCCCGCCGACCGCCTGAACGTCGATGGCGGATCCATCTCCATCGGCCACCGCTACGGCATGAG
>CAXSEX010000561.1:0-2911 GCA_964236415.1 uncultured Acetobacteraceae bacterium
AACGGCTCGATCTGACGTTCAAGGTTGCCGATTAGGTGGCCGGCCGCGATCGCGGGATGCGCCGGGATGTCGTAGATCGGCTTCTCCGGATACAGCGCGGTGCACTGCCCGCCGACCTCTTCCAGTGCGTCGATCAGGGTGGAACGCAGCTTCAGCATGCCGCACTCAAAGGCGGCGAACAGGCCGACGGGGCCTGCGCCGATGATGGCAACGTCGGTTTCGATGGGGTCTGGCATCCCATGGAGGTAAACACGACGGCCGCCACATCAAGCCATTTGCCGAACGTTGCCGAACGGCGCAGATTGCGGGCGTGCCGTCCGCCGTGATTCCCCTGCCCAGCCTTCAAGCGACCGAGGCGCTGGCCGGACGCATCGCCGGCCTGCTGCGGCCCGGCGACGCCGTGCTGCTCGAAGGCCCGCTCGGCGCCGGCAAGAGCGCGCTGGCCCGCGCGCTGCTCCGCGCCCTGCTGGCCGACCCGGCGCTTGAGGTGCCAAGCCCGAGCTATACCCTGGTCCAGCTTTACGACGCGCCGGTCGGCCCGGTGCACCACTTCGACCTTTGGCGGCTGGACGGCCCGGCCGCGGTCGCCGAACTCGGCTGGGACGACGCGCAGGACGGGGTCGTGCTGGTGGAGTGGCCCGACCGGCTGGGCGCCCTGCGCCCGGACCATGGCTTGACCGTCACCCTCAGCCTCGCGGACGGCGACGCCCGCCGGGCGGTGCTGTCCGGCTGGCCCGGCCGACTGGAGCAGCTTGCATGAACCTTCGCACCATCCCGCCGCACGTGCCGTTCCTGGACGCGCTGGCGGCTTACTGGCTCCGCCGCGCCGGGCCGGACCCGCTCGCCGCGGCGGACGGCCTGATCCTGCTTCCGACCCGCCGCGCCGCCCGGGCGCTGAGCGAGGCGTTCCTGCGCCAGTCCAACGGCCGCCCGATGCTGCTGCCGCGCATCGCCGCCCTGGGCGCGCTGGACGAGGCGCCGTTGGCGCTCGCCGGCGCGCTCGACCTGCCGCCGGCGGTGGACGGGGCGCGGCGGCTCGCGGTGCTGACCCGGCTGGTGATGGCGCTGGAAGGCCGGTTCGGCACGCCCGGCACCGCCGACCGCGCCTGGCAGCTTGCCATGGAGCTGGCCCGCCTGCTGGACGAGGCGCACCGCTCCGAGGTGCGCCTGGCCGACGCGCTGCCCGCCGCCGCCGAGGCCGGCTACGCCGAGCATTGGAGCCGCACCATCGAGTTCCTGCGCATCGTGACGACAGCCTGGCCGGCTTGGCTCGCCGACAACGGCCTGCTGGACGCGGTGGAGCGCGGCATCAAGCTGCTGGACGCCCAGACCCAGGCTTGGGCCGAATGTTCGCCCGGCAGCCCGGTCATCGTCGCCGGCACCACGGGCGGCATCAAGTCCGTGGCCCGGCTGATGCGCGTCGTCGCCGGCATGCGCGGCGGCATGGTGGTTCTGCCGGGCCTTGACCTCGAAATGCCCGACGCGGTGTGGGAGCAGCTCGACCCCGGCCATCCGCAGTGCGGGATGCAGCGGCTGCTGATCAACCTCGGCGCCACCCGCGGCGACGTGCAGCCGTGGGAGGAGCCGGAAGACGCGCCGGCCGTCTCGCCCGGCCGTGACGCCGCGCTGTGCCAGTCGCTGATGCCCGCGCAGGCGCTGGGCGGCTGGCGCGTGCCTGCGGCGCCGGACATCCATGGCCTGACCCGGTTGGAAGCGGCGGACCAGCAGGAGGAGGCGGCTGCCATCGCCCTCGCGCTGCGCGACGCGCTGGAAAAGCCGCACGCCCGCGCCGTGCTGGTGACGCCGGACCGGCAGCTTGCGGTACGGGTGGCGGCGGAACTGGGGCGCTATGGCGTCATCGTCGATGACAGCGCCGGGGAGCCGCTGTGCGACACGCCGCCGGGCGCGTTCCTGCGGCTGCTGGCCCACGCGGTCGCGGACGGCCTGGCCCCGGTGGCGCTGCTGTCCCTGTTGAAGCACCCCCTGGCGGCGCTCGGCCTGCGCCCGGCGGCGGCGCGGCAGGCGGCGCGCCGCTTGGAGCTTGCGTGCCTGCGCGGCCCGGCGCCGGCACCGGGGATCACGGGGCTGCGCGCGGTGCTCGATCAGCAGGCGGCGGCGGACCCCATGGTGCTGGACCTGCTCGACCGCCTCCACACCATGATGCAGCCGATCTTCCGCATCGCCAACCGCACCGACGCCACCCCGGCAGAGGCGCTGGCGGCGCTGATCGAGTGCGCCGAGGCTTTGGCGGAAACCGACGAGCTGTCCGGCGCCCTGCGTCTCTGGTCGCGGGAAGAAGGGGAGGCGCTGGCGACCCACCTGTCCGCGCTCGCGGCGGCGCTGCCGGTGCTGCCGGCGCAGCCGGTCGCGACCCTGCCGGGCCTGCTGGACGCCTCGATGGAAGGGGCGGTGGTGCGCAGCCGCCGGGCGTTGCGCGGTCGGGACGGGGACGAGCACCCGCGCGTCGCCATCCTGGGCCTGTTGGAAGCGCGGCTGCAATCGGCGGACCTCCTGGTGATGGGCAGCCTGGCGGAAGGCGTGTGGCCGCCGGCGACCGACCCTGGCCCGTGGATGAGCCGGCCGATGCGCACCGCCGCCGGGCTGGAATCGCCGGAGGAGCGGGTGGGCGAACTGGCGCACGACTACGCGATGCTGGCCTGCGCCGCGCCGTCCGTCATCCTGTCCTGCCCGCGGCGGCGGGACGGGGCGCCCACGGTGCCGGCCCGCTGGTTGGTGCGGCTGGAGGCCTACCTCGCCGGGCATGGGACGGCGCTGCCCACCCATCCCGCCGCGGCCTGGGCGCGCTGCCTGGACCAGCCGGCGGGCGAACCGCATCCGGCGCCGCCGCCGCAGCCGCGCCCGCCCGTTGACAAACGCCCGCGCCGGCTGAGCGTGACGGAGATCGAGACCT
>CAXSEX010000562.1:0-2897 GCA_964236415.1 uncultured Acetobacteraceae bacterium
GATGATCGGCCGCATCGCGTTCAGCTCGAAGTTGCCCTGGCTGCCGGCGAACGCCACCGCGGTGTCGTCGCCGATCACCTGGATCGCGATCATCACGATGGCCTCGCACTGCGTCGGGTTCACCTTGCCGGGCATGATGGACGACCCCGGCTCGTTGTCCGGCAGCAGCAGCTCGCCCAGGCCGCAGCGCGGGCCGGACGCCAGCCAGCGCATGTCGTTGGCGATCTTCATGACGGCCACCGCAAGCCCGCGCAGCGCCGCGCTGGCGCGTACCATGGCATCCAGCGAGCCTTGCGCCATGAACTTGTTGGGCGCGGTGACGTAGGGCGTGCCGGTCAGCTCGGCGATCCTGGCCGCCACCTTGGCGCTGAACCCCGCCGGCGCGTTCAGCCCGGTGCCGACCGCGGTGCCGCCGACCGCCAGCTCCAGCAAGCCTGGGCGGCTGTCCTCGATGGCCCCGATGCAGGCGCGCAACTGCGCGGCGTAGCCCGACCATTCCTGGCCGACGGTCAGCGGCACCGCGTCCTCCAGGTGGGTGCGGCCGATCTTCACCACGCCCTTCCAGTCCTCGGCCTTGACCTCGATCTCCTTGGCCAAGGCGTCCACCTGGGGCAGCAGCCGGGTGTCGATCTCGGTCAGGGCGGCGATGTGCATGGCGGTCGGGAAGGTGTCGTTGCTGCTTTGCCCCATGTTCACGTCGTCGTTGGGCGCCACCGGCTCCTGACTGCCGAGCGTGCCGCCCAGCAGCTGGATGGCGCGGTTGGACAGCACCTCGTTGACGTTCATGTTGCTCTGCGTGCCCGAGCCGGTCTGCCAGACATACAGGGGGTAGTGCTCGTCCAACTGGCCCGCGATGGTCTCGTCGGCGGCGCGCACGATGGCGTCGGCCTTCCACCCGGGAAGCCGCCCCTCGGCCTTGTTGACCATGGCGCAGGCTTTCTTGACGGTTCCGTAGGCGTGGTAGACCTCCTTGGGCATCTTGTCGTTGCCGATGGAGAAGTGGATCAAGGACCGCTGGGTCTGCGCGCCCCAGTAGCGGTCCGCCGGCACGGGCATGTCCCCCATGCTGTCGAACTCGCGGCGCTCGCCTTGCGCGTCGATGCCAATGGGCACGTCCTGCATGGCCGGGGGCTGCTGGCCGCTGGCCATGGCTACGCCCCCGCCCCGCCGTGGGAGTATCCGGGCGTGTAGAGCTGTTCTTCGACGAAGGCGCGCAGGTCCTTGGGGCGCGGGATGGTGGCCAGGCCCTGGTCGAACATGTGCTCGACGATGCGCACGGCGGTCGTGACTTCCACTTCCAGCACGTTCGACTGCGACGGGAACAGCATCCCCTTCTGCCGCAGGTCGTCGCCCACCTGGTCGGCGCTCGCTTGCGCCGCCACGATGAAGCACTCGTCGGTCAGCCGCTTCGGCCTGGCGCAGTAGGTCGCAAGCCCGATGGCCGGGAAGATGTAGAAGTTATTCGCCTGGCCCGGGTGGAACTGCCGGCCCTTGTAGGTGAAGTCCGGGAACTGGATGCCGGCGGCGAACAGCGCCTTGCCGTCCGACCAGGTGTAGGCCTGCTCCGCCGTGCACTCGCACTTGTCGGTCGGGTTGCTCAGCGCGAAGATGACCGGCTGCGCGTTCAGCTTGCACATCGCCTCCACCACCTGCTGGGTGAAGGCGCCGAACGTGGTGCTGACGCCGATCAGGACCGTGGGCTTCAGGGCCTCGATGGTCTTCACGAGGTCTTTGGACGGCTCCGCCTTGTGGGCGAACGGCTTCTGCCAAGGGTTCAGGTCGGTGCGCGACGGCTCGACCAGGCCGTCCACGTCGAACATGCTGATCCGGCTCCGCGCGTCCTCCTCGCCCAGGCCCGCGTTGTGCATCGCCTTGGCGATCATGCCGCCGATGCCCAGCGCCGCCGAGCCTGCGCCGAGGAACAGCACGCGCTGGTCCGTGAGCTTCTCGTTCTTGATCTGCAACGCCGTGGTCAGCCCGGCGATGGCGATGCTGGCCGTGCCCTGGATGTCGTCGTTGTAGCAGAGGATCTTGTCCTTGTAGGTGTCGAGCAGCCGCAGCGCGTCGGTGCCCTTCCAGTCCTCGAAATGCAGGCAGCAGCCGGGGAACACCTCCTGCACGGCGGCCACGAACTCCTCCATGAAGCTGTCCAGCTCCGCCGGCGGCGGCGGCGCCTGGCGCAGGCCGAGGTAAAGGCCGTCGGCGCGGTCGGGCGCGTTGCTGGTGCCGATGTCCACCAGGATGGGCAGCATGCAATCCGGCGGCACGGCGGCGCAGGCGGTGTAGAGCTGCAGCTTGCCGACCGGCAGCGGCGCCCCGTTCACGCCGATGTCGCCCAGCCCCAGGATGCGCCCGCCGGAGCTGGCGCAGATGAAGCGCACGTCGCGGGTGGGCCAGTTGCGCAGCACGTCAGCGATCCGCCCGCGCATGTCCAGGCTGATGTACATGCCGCGCGCCCGGCGGTAGATGTGGCCGTATTGCAGGCAGGCGTCGGCCACCGTCGGGTCGTAGACGATGGGCAGGAACCGCTTGGGGTCGCTCATGACGACGCGGAAGAACAAGGTCTCGTTGCGGTCCTGCAAGGCGGTCAGGTAGTTGTAGCGCGCGAGGTCGTCCGGCTGCTTGTCCAACTGGCCCATGGCGCGCTCGAACTGCCGGTCCAGCGTCTCGACCGCGTGCGGCAGCAAGCCTTCCAGCCCGTGTGAGCGGCGCTCGTCCTGCGTGAACGCCGTGCCCTTGCTGTGCGCAGGGTCGTTCAGCAGGGCCGCGCCGTGCAGGCCAGGCGCATCGGAAACCACGTTGTCCATTGCATAGACTCCTGAAGAGGTCCGAGACGGACGCTGATCACCGTCCCCTTGTCGCCCCTGCCGGCATCGGCCTCTGTTCAGTTTGCCGGC
>CAXSEX010000563.1:0-2890 GCA_964236415.1 uncultured Acetobacteraceae bacterium
AGGGCCGGCGTGCCGACGCCGGGCAAAAGGCGGGCGGGCGGGATGCCGCGCTCAACCAGGCCTTCCAGCACCGCGATGCGCTCGGACACGCCGAGCGAGTTGGCCTCGCCCGTCGTGCCCAGGACGCCCAGCCCGTTGCAGCCATGGGCCAGCAGCCAGCGGCAATGGGCGGCCATGCGGTCCAGGTCAACCGACAGGTCCGCGCGCATCGCCGTCAGCACGGCCGCGTTCACGCCGCCGTAAAGGGCATCCCTCATCATCCCGACCTTTGCTTGATGTGGCGCGGCACGCGCGGCGAGCGCCCGGGCCAGTCCACGACATGGTGCTCCAGCGGCCCGGCCCGGCGCTCGTTCACCACCCGGCCGCGCACCGAGACGCCGGCCGTGTGCACGGTTTCCGGGTCGCCGGACACCAGCGGATGCCACCAGGGGAGGCCCTTGCCTTCGGCCAGGCGGCGGTAGGCGCAGGTGGGCGGCAACCAGTCGATGTCGCCCAGGGTGCCGGGGGTCAGCGCGACGCAGTCGGGGACCTTGGCCTGCCGCGCCTCGTACTGGCTGCAGCGGCAGGTCGCGCCGTCCAGCAGGCGGCAGGACACGTTGGTGAACGATAGTTCCTCCGTCTCGTCGTCCCGCAGCTTGTGCAGGCAGCAGCGCCCGCAGCCGTCGCACAGCGACTCCCATTGCGCCCGCGTCATGCGCCCAAGCGGCGTCGTCGTCCAGAAAGGCCGGTCCATGCCGTGCAGCTTAGCCAGGGCCGGGCGGAACGGGAAGGGCTACCGGCGCGGGGCGCCGAGCGGCTGCTGCTGGATCGGCGCGGACCGGGGCGCCGGCTGCAGCGATATGGGCGGAGGCAGGGCGGGGGGCGCCGCCGCCTCGGCCTGCTGGCCGTACTGGGTCAGCACCTGGCGCAGCGAGTCGGCGGCCGGGTTGGCCGCCTCCATGCCGAGCACGATCTGCTGCGCCGCCACCGGCCGGCCGTAATAGGCCGCGTTCCAATCGGACTTGGCTCCCAGCAGGCTGCCGCTCAACGAAACGCCGGCGTACAGCCCGCGCGCCCGCGTGAAGCCCACGATGTCGGCACGGAGCGCCGCCGTGGTCGCGCCCTCGATCCCGCCGCCCAGGTCCACGAAGGTCGCGCTGGCGTCGGCACCCAGCTTGAACTGGCTGTCCATGATGGCGCTCAGCCCCCGGTCGGACATGATCATGAACATGACCTCCGTGTCCTGGATGCCCGCCTGGAAGCCGATGCTGCCGCCGCCAAGGGCGTAGAACGCCGGCGCCGACCACGACCCGGCGGCGTCCCGCGCCACCAGCACGCAGTTCCCGCCCTGGCCGCCGATCAGGAAGCCTGCCTTGAACACCTGCGGGCAGATCATCGCCGCGCGGGCGCGCCTCAGCACGTGTTGCGCGTCCCTGCCGTCCCGGTTGTTCACCATGTCCTGCGCTGCCAGCGTGGCGCGGTCCACCAGCTGCTGCTGCACGGATTGCGCATGCGCGGCCAACGGCGCCAGGCTCAGCGCGGCCAGCAGGGCGATACGGTTCATCGGGCACCTTCCTTCTTACAGTGCGCGATCCTAGCGCCGGATTATGGCGTTACCAAGAACTGTTGAGGTATCACTTCAACGGCTTTGGTTCTCGAACCCCGGCGACTCGTTGACGGAAACCACGCGCCAGCTTGCCGGCAGGCGTTCCAACTGGGTGAGGGACAGGTTGTAAACGGACAGGTGCAGGGCGCGGCGGGCGTCGACGTCCATCGCGTGGGCCACGGCGGCCCGGATGGCGCCCCCGTGGCTCACGATCACCACGTCGCGCCCGTCGAACCGCTCGGCCAGGCGCTCCAAAGCCATGCCGACGCGGACCAGCACCTCGGCCATGCTTTCCCCGTTGGGCGGCCGTTCGTCGGCGGCCAACGGCCAGAACGGATGGGCCGGCGCCGAAAGGAGCGGCGGCAGGGCGGCGTGGCGCAGGCCCTGGTAGTCGCCCAGGTCCTGCTCGATCAGGCCAGGCTCGACCGCCAGGTCCTGCGCCGGGTAGCCCGCCCTGAAGATCGCCTCCGCCGTGCGGCGCGTGCGGGACAGCGGCGTGCAGATCCAGGCGGCGGCGCGGGGCAGGCGCGCGGCCAGCGCCTGGTACATCGGCACCTGCGCCACCAGGCTGTCGGGGCAAAGCTGCACGTCCCGCACGCCATACAATGTCGCACGCTCGTTCTCCGCCACGATGGCATGGCGGATCAGCCAGAAGTTGGTGGGCATCACTCGCCTATGCTCAAAAGCGCGCCGCGCAGCCGGGCCTGGCGGAACTGGGCTGCGAACAGCCAGATCCCGGCGGCCATCCAAACGATGTTGAGGGCCACAGCCCAGGCGAGCTGGTCCCAGCGAACCACACCGTCCAGCGCCGCCCGCATGCCCTCGAACACGTGCGACGACGGCAGCGCGAAGGCAATCGGCTGCACCGCGGCCGGCAGCACGGACACCGGGTAGAACACCGCTGAGAACGGTGTCAAGCCGAACAGCACCGACCAGGCCAGCGCCTCCGCCCCGGCGCCATGGCGGAGGATCAGGCTGACGACTCCGAGCGCCACCCACCAGCCCATGACCATCAGGTTGGCGAAGAACAGCACCACGACCGGCCCCATGGCGAACAGGTTGAAGGCATAGAGCAGGAAGGCGAGCAGGATCGCCGGCAGCACGCCGGTCAGCATGCGCAGCACGGAGATGCCGATCAGCGCCGACACCATCTCCCACGGCCGGATCGGGCTGACGAACACATGGCCGAGGTTGCGGGACCAGAGTTCCTCCAGGAAGCTGATCGCGACGCCCATCTGGCTGCGCAGCGCCACCTCCCACAGCAGCACGCCGCCCAGCAGCGCCCCGGCCGCCACGACGGCCGAG
>CAXSEX010000564.1:0-2879 GCA_964236415.1 uncultured Acetobacteraceae bacterium
GTCTGGCCGCGCGCAACGTTTTCTGACGAAAAACAAACAAAAGCCCTCTGGCGTTCCCGCAGGGGTTGCCGGCTTATTGGCGGGCTTCTTGGGGGTTGAAGGGTTTGCCGCGGTCTTCAAACACGCTGACGGCGCTGAAGCGCGACGAGGTGGGCGTGACCGCGATTGAGTACGGCCTGATTGCCGTGCTGGTCGCCATGGCGGTCCTCACGGCGGTCGCTTCGCTCGACGACAAGCTCGGCGCGGTGTTCAGCGGCCTCGCGGGCTTTTTCGCCACGGCGGGACGGTGATTCGCCGGGCTGAGCAGCCGCAGAAACGACAGAGACGACGGAACCCATCCATGCCCAACCCATGCGCAGGCGGCTTCTCGACACGGCGGCGTTACCTCGCGCTCGCCGGGGTGGGCGCCCTGGGGGCGGTGGCCGCCGGGCGGCGGCAGCCGGCCCATGCCCTGTCGATGACGCGCGAGATCGCCGACATGACATGGGTGGAGGTGCGCGACGCCATCCAGGCGGGGCTTGGCACCGTCATCGTGCCCAGCGGCGGGCTGGAGCAGAACGGCCCGCACATGGTCATCGGCAAGCATGACCGCATCGTCGCCTGGGCCGCGCTCCGGATCGCCGCCGAGCTTGGGGACGCCCTGGTGGCCCCGGTCGTCTCCTATGTGCCCCAGGGCGGCTACGACCCGCCGACGGGCAACCTGGCCTGGCCGGGGACGATGGGCGTTCCCGGCCCCGTGTTCGCGGCCGTGCTTGAGGGCATCGCCCGCAGCCTCAAGCTGGCCGGCTTCAAGGCCATCTGCTTCATCGCCGACCATGGCCCCTCGCTCGCCCCGCAGGCCGAGGTTGCCGCCAGGCTGGGCGCCGAATGGGGCGGCGGGCCGCATGTCCTGGCCATCGACTCCTTCTACGCCGACACCGCGGAGACGGCCTTCCTGCGGGCGCAAGGCGAGTCCGACGCCGCCATCGGCGAGCATGCGACGGTCGCCGACACCTCGGAACTGATGGCCGTCCACCCCGGCGGGGTCGATCTTTCGCGCCTTCCTGCAAGCCCCTCGTCATTCGCGGGCCTTGGCGTGGTCGGCGACCCGCGCCGCTCAACGGTGGCCCGGGGCGACGCCCTGATGGCGCTCAAGGTCGGGGCGGCCGTGGCGCAGATCCGCGCGGCGACCGGCCGCGCGGCCGGCTGAACGGACCCCGCCATGCCGGCCCTGCAGACGATCCTCACCCTGCTCGCCGCCGCCACCTGGCCGGCCCTGCGCAACTTGGCCGTGCTGGCCGTGGTCTTCACGGTGCTTTCGACGCTGGCCGCGGCCTGCAACAAGGCGCCGCCGTGGTGGCGCAAGCCGGACCTTTCGACCGACCTCTGCTGGGCGGTCGTGCCGCAGCTGCTTTACCGGTTCGCGCATACCGTGATGCTCGTGCTCGGCATCGCGGCGTTGTACGGCATCACCGATCCCGGCGGCCTCGACCGCTTCTTCACGGATGGCATAGGGCCGCTTGCCCACCTGGGGTTCTGGCCGCAGGTGGCGCTCTACCTGCTGGGCAACGACCTGGTCATGTACTCCACGCACCGCCTGTTTCACAGCGCGCGCCTGTGGCGCTTCCATGCCGTGCACCACTCGTCCGAGCATCTGGAATGGACCTCGGCGGCGCGGTTCCACCCGGTCGACCAGATCCTGCACGGCATCCTGGCGGACATCGCCATGCTGCTGCTGGGCATACCGCCCGAGGTGCTGGCGTGGCTGATGCCGTTCACCGTCGGAACCTCGGCGCTGGTGCACGCGAACCTCGATTGGGATTTCGGGGTGTTCCGCTACCTGCTGGTCAGCCCGGTGTACCACCGGTGGCACCACACGGGCGCGGAACGCGGCGGGAGCAGCAACTTCGCCGGCACATTCCCGCTGTTCGACCTCCTGTTCGGGACGTTCCACCTGCCGAGGGATCAGCGTCCCGATTGCTACGGGGTGGATGACCCGCACTTTCCCAAGGGTTTTGTCGGGCAGGTGCGGCATCCCTTTGGGCCTGCTCGGGATACGGGGGCCGTAGGGCTGGCGGACGGTTTGCTCGGTTCTGTGCAGCAGCCTGGAGAGTGATGGCGGATCGCAGGCTGGGGCTGTCTCGACGTATTTGCCACCGATATTGGCGCATCCTTCACCGCAAGCCTTTCTATGCGAAAACGTAACGTGTAGGCTGCGGCATGCTCCAGCAATCGGTTTCTGATTCAAAGTCGTTGCGCATGCCGGCCGTCAGCGCTCCATGGATCGCGGCCATCGGCGTGCTCGCGCTCACCCTGTTCACCCCGAGTGTGATCGACGATGGCGACACTTTCTTGCATGTGACCGCGGGCAACTGGATGATCACTCATTACGCGGTTCCGCACTCTGACCCATTCTCTTACAGCCGACTCGGCGCGCCGTGGATGGCGCATGAGTGGTTGTCCGAGATCCTGATGGCGGCAGCGTTCCGGGCGGCAGGATTGAGCGGCGTTATCGTGCTGACCGCAGCAGCGCTGGCACTCGCCTTTTTTCAGCTTGGCCGCCATCTCGGGCGTTGGCTGCCAGCCGATGCAAGCCTGCTGCTGCTGCTGCTCGCGGTGGCTTGCATCACTCCTCTTTTTTTCGCGCGGCCGCATCTCCTGGCCTTGCCGGCCTTCGAAGCATGGGCCGCCGGGCTGTTCATCGCCCGGAGCATGGGGCGAGCGCCGTCCTGGCGTCTGCTGCCGGTGATGTGCCTGTGGGCCAACCTGCATGGAAGCTTCATGTTTGGACTATTCCTCACCTTGCCGCTGACACTTGAGGCATTGCTCGTGGAGCCGGCGGCGTGGCGCACGGTTCTAGTACGTTGGGGAGGGTTCTTGCTCGCCGCGACCGCTGCTGC
>CAXSEX010000565.1:0-2877 GCA_964236415.1 uncultured Acetobacteraceae bacterium
AGCGGGTTGTTCGACCCGGTGATGTGCAGCGCCACGATGTGCAGGAACACCACGCCGGTGATCATGAACGGCATCAGGTAGTGCAGGCTGTAGAACCGGTTGAGCGTCGGGTTGTCCACGCTGAACCCGCCCCACAGCCAGGTCACGATGCTTTCGCCGACGATGGGGATGGCGGAGAACAGGTTGGTGATGACGGTGGCGCCCCAGTAGGACATCTGGCCCCAGGGCAGCACGTAGCCCATGAAGGCGGTCGCCATCATCAGCAGCAGGATCACCACGCCGAGCATGAACAGCAGCTCGCGCGGCGCCTTGTAGGACCCGTAGTACAGCGCGCGGAAGATGTGGATGTACACGACGATGAAGAACATCGACGCGCCGTTGGCGTGGACGTAGCGCAGCAGCCAGCCGTAGTTCACGTCGCGCATGATGCGCTCGACGCTGTCGAAGGCGAGGGTGGTGTGCGCGGTGTAGTTCATCGCCAGAAAGATGCCCGTGGCGATCATGATCGCGAGGCTGATCATTGCCAGCGCGCCGAAGTTCCAGAAGTAGTTGAAATTCTTCGGCGTCGGGAAGGACCCATACTCCTTCTGCATCATCGTGAAGATGGGCATCCGGGTGTCGATCCAGTTGACGACCGGGTTCTCGAACTCTGACTTGTGCAGGCCGGCCATGTGCTTTCTCCTCAGCCGATCTTGATCTTGGTGTCGCCGGTGAAGGCGTAGGGCGGCAGGCCCAGGTTGGCCGGGGCCGGGCCGTGCCGGACGCGGCCGGAGGTGTCGTACTGGCTGCCGTGGCACGGGCAGAACCAGCCGCCGAAGTCCCCGCGGGGATCGCTGGGCTTGTTGCCCAGCGGCACGCAGCCGAGGTGCGTGCAGATGCCGATCACCACCAGCCACTTCTCCTTGCCGGGCTTCACCCGGTCGGCGTCGGACTGCGGGTCGATGAGCTGGTTGAGCGGCGTGCCCTCCGCTTCCTTGATTTCCTGCGCGGTGCGGTTGCGCAAGAAGATCGGCTTGCCGCGCCACACGGCGGTGATGGCCTGGCCTTCCTGGATCGGCGCCAGGTCCACCTCGATGCTGGACAGGGCGAGCACGTCCTTGGCCGGGCTCATGCTGTCGATGAACGGCCAGGCGATGGCGCCCACGCCGATCACCACGGCGCTGCCGGTCACCAGTTTGAGCATGTCGCGCTTGGTCGGGTCGGCAACCCCGACCGTGGTGATGGCGCCGCGAACGGTCGCGCTGGCAGTGTCGGCCATGGGTCCCTCTGTTTTCGTTGCGCCGCACGGCGCTTAAACGGTGTCGTCGCTCTCCCGCCGTCATAGAGAGGCGCGCAGCCCCCTGCAACATGCGGCGGAAAAGGACTACTTTGCTTCCAACAGATTGGAAGACTTGAACATGCCGCAAGGGCAGCCCGCGCCGATGCCAGCACCCAGCCGTCCGGAGCACGAAGCCATGAAAGAACAGGCGCGGGCCTGGTTCGAGGCGCTGCGCGACCAGATGACGGCCGAGTTCGAAGCCATCGAGAACGCGCCGGACGCCCCGCTGTCCGACCGCCCGCCCGGCCAGTTCGTCCGGGAGCCGTGGTCCCGTCCGACTGCGGACAACTCCCCCGGCGGCGGCGGCGTGATCAGCGTCATGCGCGGCCGGGTGTTCGAGAAGGTCGGCGTCAACGTGTCCACCGTGTCGGGGGAGTTCAGCCCCGAGTTCCGCCGCCAGATCCCCGGCGCCGAGGAGGACCCGCGCTTCTGGGCCTCCGGCATCAGCGTGGTGGCGCACCCGCAAAGCCCGCGCGTGCCCGCCGCCCACATGAACACGCGGATGCTCGTCACCACCCGCGGCTGGTTCGGCGGCGGCGGCGACCTGACGCCCATGCGGCTTGATGCGCCGGAGGCCGTGGAGGACGCGGCCACGTTCCACGCCGGGTTCCGCGCCGCCTGCGACGCGCACGACCCGGCCTACTACCCCAAGTTCAAGGCGTGGTGCGACGAGTACTTCTTCCTGCCCCACCGCAACGAGCCGCGCGGCGCCGGCGGTATCTTCTTCGACCACCTGTCAAGCGGCAGCGCCGCCGCGGACTTCGCCTTCACGCAGGACGTGGGCCGGGCCTTCCTGTCCTCCTACGCCGCCATCGTGCGCCGGCGGATGCGCGAAGGGTGGACGGGGGCGGAGCGCAACCACCAGCTGCTGCGCCGGGGCCGCTACGTGGAGTTCAACCTCCTGCACGACCGCGGCACGCTGTTCGGCCTCAAGACCGGCGGCAACGTGGAGGCGATCCTCATGAGCCTGCCGCCCGAGGTGCGCTGGGCGTGACGCCACGCGCAAACGCTGCGCGTTCCGCAGAGCTTGCCGGCGGCGGTCCGGTTGTGCCCTTATCGCGCTTCGTTGCAATGGAGAGCACGATGTCGAACCTCCTGCGCCTTGCCGCCGTGCTGCTCGGCCTGCTGGCTGCGCCGGCATTGGCCCAAACGCCCCGCCCGGCGCCGGCCACCCCGCGCGGCGTGCCCGCGCCGGCCGCGCCCGCCGCGCCGGTCGTGCCCCGTCCGGCGCCGGCCGTCGCCCCTGCCCCGGCCGCAGCGGGCAAGCGGCTGGACATCAACGCCGCCACCGCCGCGCAGCTCCAGGCCTTGCCCGGCATCGGCCCCGCCCGCGCCGCCGCCATCGTCGCCGGGCGGCCCTACGCCGAGCCGGGCGACCTCGCGACCAAGAAGGTGCTGACCCCCGGCGTGCTCGACGGCATCAGGGACCGGATCGCGCTCGCCAACATCAACACCTCCAGCGCTTCCGAGATGGAGCGGACCCTGAAGGGCATCGGCGACGTGCGCGCCAAGGCCATCGTCGCCGGCCGGCCCTACGCTTCGCCGCAGGACCTCGTGAC
>CAXSEX010000566.1:0-1966 GCA_964236415.1 uncultured Acetobacteraceae bacterium
GCGACGCCCCCGACCGCGACGCCCCCGACCGCGCCGCCCCCGACCGCGACGCCCGACGGTCTCAGAGAGTCCGCGGGTGGCCCGAGCTCCTGCGGGGCCGACCAGATCGCGCCGGCAACGGCGGGGTCGGCACGGTGGGCCTCGTCCTGCTGACCGGCGGACCCGGCGGCGACGGGCCGATCTCCGGGTCCGTGCCCGGCGGCGCGGGCGGCGCCAGCGCCTTTGGCGGCGGCGGGCGCAGCACCTACAACGGCGGCCCGGCGGCGCCGGGCCAGGCGGCCGGCTCCGGCGGTGCCGGCGCCTACGGCCCGGGCACCACCGGGGCCAAGGGCGCGAACGGCCTCGTCATCGTCGAATACTGAGCACCCGGAATACTGATCGCCCAAGATACTGACTGCCCAAAACACTGATCGCTTGGAGAACAAAATGGCAACAAACGCCAGCCACCTCTACAAGCCCTCCGCCGCCCGCATGCTGGTGCTCGACGGCTTCGTGCCGGGGCCGCGTGGCGGCGGGGGCGCCAACCCCCTGTCCGCCGTCCCGCTGCCTTCCTGGCCGGCCAAGGACCCGGCCGACGTGCTGGATTACCAGTTCGACATCGCCCCGGCGCTCAGCGGCAACGACGGCGACGCCATCGCGACGCTGGACGTGGGCATCAACCCTTCCAACCCCGGAGACCTTGCCCTCGTTTCCGCCGCGGCGGACGGGGCGCGCGCCGTGCTGTGGCTCGGCGGCGGCTTGGCCGGCACGATCTACAGCGTCACCATCACCCTCGGCACCCAGGCCGGGCGCACGCTGGCGCGCTCCGTGCTGCTGCCGGTGCTGGCGCTGTCAACCGCCACCGGGCTGGCCAGCACCAGCACCGGCGGCACCGGCAGCACGGGCGCGCTCACGGACGACGCCGGCGGGATGCTGGTGGACGAGTCCGGCAACCCGCTGCTCCTGGGGAGCTGAGCCATGCCGACGATCAAGGACCTGCCGCTTGCCCTGGCCGCGGCGGACAACGACCTGCTGCCGGTCAGCCAGGGCGGCTTCTCGCGCCGCGTGTCGCGGGCGCAGCTGCTGGCCGGCATGCAGCCCGCCCTGGCGCTGCCGCCCGGCGCGCTGCTGGGCCGCAGCAGCGCCGGGGTGGGCGGGGCGGAGCGCATCGGCATCGGCGCCAACCTGCGCCTGCAGGACGGCACCCTGTCCGCCGCGGCGCCGTTCAGCGTGGCGGGCCTGCCGGGCGGCGGATCGCCGTCCGTGTGGGACCTCGTGGGCGTGGCGCAGGGCGGGCGGGACGCGGCGGTGTCCTACGGCGCGTTCATGGCCGGGCTGGCGGGCGTGCCGGGGATCGACCTGTCGGCCCAGCTGGCGCACGTCCCCGGCGGCGTGCCGCGCAGCCTCGCCGACTGGGCGGCCGACGCCATGCCGGCAGAGGCGTTCGGCGCGGTGGGCGACGGGAGGGCGGACGACACGGCGGCGCTGACCCGCGCCGTTGCCAGCGGCCGTCCGGTGCGGCTCGGCCCGCGCACCTACGCGACGCGCGGCCAATGGACGGTGAGCGGGCGCGCCACCCTGATCGGCGTGCCCGGCCAGACCGTGCTGCGCCGCCTCCCCGGCGACGACCCGGCCGCCGGCGCGTTCGTCAACATCGACGGCGAAGCCTTCACCGCGCTCGGCGTGATCTTCGACGCGGGCAACGTGCCCGGCGACAGCTGGGGCGTGCTGGTGACGCCCCGCTGCACGGACACGCTGTTCGACGCCTGCGTGTTCGGGGGCGCGGTGGGCCAGAGCCTCGGCAGCGGCCTGGTGATCCAGGCGCGGGACGGGCTTTCGGGGTCGCCGAGCCGCCACCGCGTGCTGAACTGCGAGGCCCGCGACAACCAGGTGCACGGCATCTGGGTGCAGGCGGCCTCGGGCGCGCTGGTCCAGGGTTGCCGCGCCCACGACAACGGCGCTTACGGCATCTGCCTCGACTTCAACG
>CAXSEX010000566.1:1976-2862 GCA_964236415.1 uncultured Acetobacteraceae bacterium
AGCAGACGGTGCGCCACGGCCGGGTGCTGGGGTGCGAAGCGTGGAACAACGCCCGCGGCATCTCGGTCGGCAACTTCAACGAAACCAACGCCGAGCCGCCCCGCTGGGGCAACGCCAACCCGGACGCGGTGGGCGTGGTGGTGGCGGGCAACGCCTGCCACGGCAACACGGCCTACGGCATCGCCGCCGCCGGGCAAGGGCTGAGCGTTTCGGACAACGCGCTGTCGGCCAACGGCGATGGCCTGCTGGTCAACGCCGCCCAGTCCCGCGTGGCCGGCAACGTGATCCAGGGGCCGAGCTACTTCGGCATCGACGCCGGCGGCTGCATCGACTGCGACGTGTCGGGCAACCTGGTGGCGGGCTGCTCGGTCGGCATCAACCCCGGCGGCAGCCGTGGCCTGCGGGTGGCAGGCAACCAACTGCTCGGCAACACCTGGGGCATCACCGCCTACAACGTGGAAACCGACGGACGCAGCGCCACGGAAGGGGGCCAGAACTTCGGCATCGCCTGCCAAGGTCTCACGATCGAGGGCAACCGCATCACGCTGCGCGACGCCTCGGGCGGCGGCATCTACCTGCTGGACGCGCCGCAGGGGGTCGCGGTGGTGCGCAACGCCTTCTTCGGCGCCAGCAGCAGCAACTCGTCGCAGGCGCTGTGGGCGCACACCGACAGCGTCGTCGTGCAGGGCAACACCTGGAACAACCAGGCGCGGCTGATCTGCAACCCCGTCGATCTCGGTGCGGCCAACGGCAACACGCAGCAGGTGCAGGTGCCGGACGCGCTGGACGGCGCCATGCTGACCTTCGCCCCCCGCGGCGTGCAGAGCATCGTGGGCCAGCACCAGGCGGCGATGGCCGGGCAGGTTGCCTTCGTGCGGGTGCAGAA
>CAXSEX010000567.1:0-2848 GCA_964236415.1 uncultured Acetobacteraceae bacterium
CGCCCGGCCGGCGGGGTGTTGGTCACGTTGCGGCCATCCACCAGCACGACGCCCTCCGACACCGCCTCGTGCCCGGCGATCATGCGCAAGGTCGTCGTCTTGCCGCAGCCGCTGGGTCCCAGGAGGCAGCAGTACACGCCGCGGGGGATGGTCAGCGTGACGCCATCGACGGCGGTGGCGCTGCCATACCGCTTGCTTACCGCGACCAGCTCGACGCCCAGCACCAATCCGCTTGCTCCCCATGCGCCGCGGGCGTTGCAGGCCCGATACGCCGCAGGCGTTGCAAGCAACGTACCAGGGGCGGCGCTACTTCGTCCCGTACAGCCGGTCGCCGGCGTCGCCAAGGCCAGGGCGGATGTAGCCGTGCTCGTCCAGGCCGCGGTCGATGGCGGCGGTGAACACCGGCACGTCCGGGTGCTCGTCATGCAGCACGGCCAGCCCCTCGGGCGCGGCAAGCAGGCACACGAAGCGCAGCTGCGCGGCGCCCGCCTGCCGCAGCCGGGTCAGCGCCGCGGCGGCGGAGTGCCCGGTCGCCAGCATGGGATCGACCACGACAACCAGCCGCTCCGGGATGTCGTCCGGCAGCTTGAGGTAGTACTCGACGGGCACCAGGGTCGCCGGGTCGCGGTACAGCCCGATGTGTCCGACGCGGGCGGAGGGCACGAGGTCCAGCATCCCGTCCAGGATGCCGTTGCCCGCGCGCAGGATCGGCACGAAGCACAGCTTCTTGCCGGACAGCAGCGGCGCCTCAGCGGCCTCCATCGGCGTCTCAATCGTGACGGTGTCGAGCGGCAGGTCGCGCGTCACCTCGTAAGCCATCAGCAGGCTGATTTCCCGGGCGATCTGCCGGAACTCGGCGGTGGGCGTGGCTTTCTGCCGCAGCAACGTCAGCTTGTGCTGCACGAGCGGGTGGCCGACCACCGTGACGCCGGGGAAGCGCGCGTCGCTGTATGCCTGCATCAGAACACCGTCCCATCGCTGAGGATGCGCAAGGGCGGGCCGCCATCGGCCCGCCGCTCCGCCGCCGCCTGGCGCCCCGCCGCCCAGGTTCCGCCTTCCAACAGGCGGGACAGCGGCAAGTTGGCCGCGTCGCCGCCCAAGCGGGCGCGGAGCGGCGGCGCGATCCGGTCGAGCAGCGCCACCGTGAGTGCGCGCCACTCCACCACCGCCGGGTGTCCCGGCGGCAGCGGCGTGTCGGCCAGCCCGGGGTCGCGCAGCCGCAGCACGCCGAGGTCGAGGAACAGCCCGCCGTTGCGGTACTCCGGCAGGCCGGTCAGCGCCTCGATCCCCGCGACGGCGATGCCCGCATCCTCGAACACCTCGATCAGCGAGTAGGTCAGCCATTGCGAAAGCTTGTGGAACGGCACCAGCCCGGCGCTGCCCGCCGGTGCCCTGGGTTCCAGCGGCAGGTCCGGGTAGCGCCACACGTCGCCCAGGCTGCGTCCGGCAAGCACGACCCGCGGCGGCCAAACCGGGCCGAAGCCGTCCAGCACCGCAGCCAGGATGTCGCGGGTCGCCACCGTCGCGCGGTCGCCGGCAACATGGTCGAACAGCCGGCCCACCCGGGGATCGCCGCGCCCGAACAGGTCCGGCCGGGCCAGCAGCGCCGCGCCGAGGCCGCGCAGCAGGGCCGCGCGCCCTTCCAGCCCTGGCATCGGGTTGCCCTCGTCCACCTGAAAGGCGCATGCCAGCGCCGCCGCGTCGATCCGGGCCAGCCCGCCCGCATCGGCGCGCATCCCGCCCTCGGCCGCGAACAGCCCGGCCTCGAAGGCGCGCAGGCTGGCCACCGCCAAACCTTCCGACCGGGAGAGCACCAGGCCGGTGCCCGGCTCGGCGTAACGCCAGCTTCCAGCGCCCGCGTCCAGCAGCACGCTGACCACGCAAAGCTCAACGCGCGCCCGCGCGGCCTCCGTCGCGCCCCGGTCGGCCAGCCTGGCGCCGAGCGGTTTCCAACGGTCGATGCCGCCCGCCACGAGATGCCGCCAGCGCGCGTGGTATGGGATGCGGAGGTCCGGGTAGGCGCCGCGCACAACCGACGCGACATACGCCGCGGCGTCGTCCAGCCGCGCAAGGTCCAGGGCGAAGTGCCGCAGCCCGTCCGCCTCCGCCAAGGCCAGCATCGCATCGGCGCGGCTGCGCACGGCCTCCGCGGTGCAGAGCCAGGCTGCCGCCTCCGCCTCACTCATCCAGCGCGCGGCCCTTGGCCTCGTGCAGGACTTCGGGCGGCGGCACGGCGTCGGTGTAGTAGCCCGCCGCCTTTTTCGCATCCATCTCGACGCTGGCATCGGCGGGGATCAGCGCGTCGGGGATGGCGACGCGCTCCACCACGGCGATGCCGCTCGCCACGATGGGCGTGAACTTCATGTTGCTCATGGACACCAGCCGGTCGATGCGGGCGATGCCGAGCCAGTGCAGCACGTCCGGCATCAGTTCCTGGAACCGCATGTCCTGCACGCCCGCGACGCACTCCGTCCGCTGGAAATAGGCATCGGCCCGGTCGCCGCCCTCCTGCCGCTTGCGGGCGTTGTAGACCAGGAACTTCGTGACCTCGCCGAGCGCCCGGCCTTCCTTGCGGTTGTACACCACGACGCCGACGCCGCCGGCCTGCGCGGTCTCGATGCAGACCTCGACGCCGTGGGCCAAATAGGGCCGGCAGGTGCAGATGTCGGAGCCGAACACGTCGGAGCCGTTGCACTCGTCATGGATGCGGCAGGCGATACGGGTTTCGGCCCGGCCCAGCCCGGCGGGGTCGCCGAACAGGTAAACCGTCATGCCGCCGATGGGCGGCAGGAACACGTCGAGGTCCGGCCGGGTCACCAGCTCGGGGAACATGCCGCCGGTCTGCTCG
>CAXSEX010000568.1:0-2842 GCA_964236415.1 uncultured Acetobacteraceae bacterium
CAGGTGCGCGCCTTCACCCCCTGGCCCGGCGCCTGGGCGACCCTGGGCACGGAAGCCCTCAAGGTGCTGCGTGCCGAGCCTGCCGATGGCGCCGGCCCGCCCGGCACGGTGCTGGACGGCGCTTTGCTGGTCGCCTGCGGGGAGGGCGCGCTCCGCCTGCTCCGCGTGCAGCGCCCCGGCCGCGCGCCCCTGGAGGCCGACGCCCTGCTGCGCGGCTTCCCCATCCCGCCCGGCACGCTTTTCGCGTGAAGGCCTTGGCGTGACCGCCTGGGCGTTGCTGCTGGAATACGACGGCACCCCCTTTGCCGGCTGGCAGCGCCAAGCGGTCGGCCCAACCGTGCAATCGGTGCTGGAGGACGCCTGCGCCCGGCTCAACGGCGGCGCCCCAGTTTCAACCGTCGCCGCCGGCCGCACGGATGCCGGGGTGCACGCCGCCGGGCAGGTCGCGCTGGTGGCGCTGCCCGGCCGCTACGGGGCGGAGCAGGTGCGGGACGCCCTTAACTTCCATCTGCTGCCCCATCCCGTCGCCGTGCTGCGCGCCGCCCCCGCGGCCCCGGGCTGGAACCCGCGCTTCGATGCCATCGGCCGCGCCTATGCCTACCGCATCCTGAACCGTCGCGCCCGCCCGGCGCTCGCCCGCAACCGCGCCTGGCACGTCGAGCGCCCGCTCGATGCGGACGCCATGGCGGAAGCGGCGGCGCTGCTGCTCGGCCAGCACGACTTCACGTCGTTCCGTGCCAGCGCCTGCCAGGCCAGAAGCCCGCTGCGCACCCTGGACCGCTTGGACGTGTCCCGCGACGGCGACACGCTGACGATCGCCGCGGAGGCGCGCAGCTTCCTGCACCACCAGGTCCGCAACATGGTGGGTACGCTGAAGCTCGTGGGCGAGGGTCGCTGGCGCCCGGCGCAGGTGCGCGCCGCCTTGGAAGCGCGCGACCGCCGGGCCGCCGGCCCGACCGCGCCGCCGGATGGCTTGACGCTGCTGGCGGTGCGCT
Source organism: uncultured Acetobacteraceae bacterium (assembly GCA_964236415.1). GTDB lineage: Bacteria > Pseudomonadota > Alphaproteobacteria > Acetobacterales > Acetobacteraceae > CAHJXG01. The sequence continues at coordinate 996 of CAXSEX010000568.1, forward strand.
ATCCGCAGGACCCGTTCAACGAGGGCGGCGCGCGGAAGGAACCGTTGACGGCCGGCCCGGGCGTGCCATGACGGGAGCCTGTCAGGCCATGCGGCGACGCGCCTGGCAAAGGCCCACCCCAAAAAGGCCCGCGGCCAGCAGCAGCATCGAAGCCGGCTCTGGGATCGGCGCGGCATCCGGGACGGCGGACAGGCTCGCTTTGGATTGGCCGATCACGACGCCGCCGCTCAGCAGGTTGGCGCGGTTGAGCGCATCGCCGACGATGGGCTGGGCGGCGTTGGCGAGGCCGACATCGATGGCGTTGAGCAGCAAGGCTTCGTTGTCCGTGCCGGCGCCGGTGAGGGTCTGCTCATTGGGCGTCACCTTCACCCCGGCCGCGTCGGGGATCACCGTGTTCGGGGCGATGCTGGCCGTGTCGGAGTCAAGGTGCCGGCCAGGCGCAGGTTGGTGATGGTGGTGGTGGCGGCGGGCGGCGTCGCGTTGGCGGTTCGCGCCCCCGGCAAGCCGTCCACGTTCAAGGACGCCGTGCTCGTCAGCGCCCCCGCTGGTGAGGATACCGGTCACGAAGGCGCTCACGGCCGTTTGCGTCGCGTTGTGGGGGGGGCCGGCGCGGTGCCGGTGACTCCAAGTACATCAAGCGTTTAGGCTATTATTTATCCCGAAGGCGGCTTCGCCCATTGTCGGTCGTGGTTCTTCCAAAGCGACTCTGGCAATTGCGAGGCTGGACGGTCACGCGCCGCCTTTTCGGCTGGCTCCAGAACGGGGCATCAGGCGTGGCGCAGCAAAGATGCTCTGCGCCCGCTGCCGGCCCGCCCGCGCTCCCCGCACGACCCGCCTGCCGCCGGGCAACCCGCCTTGGCTTTGCGCCGTGACACAGGCCGACACAACACGAAGCCCCCATGCGCCTTCCCCTGATTTCGCCCACTGACCTGTCCGCCGAGCAGCACCCACTTTGATGAGTTCGGCGGACCCAATGCAGCAGCGTGTTCGGGCTGGCATCCAGCCTCAGCGCGCGGCCGCGCCGCGCACCCGCGGCACCGCCCAGCGCCAGGCCCAAAGCCGTAAACCGGTTGGCCAGCCGCGCTGCCTTGCGTTCCCCAAGGGGCCACAACGCCGGGCAGGCGTTCGGCAAAAACGCGGCGCTCGCACAGTCCGTTGTCGCAGAAGCGGTGGCCGTTGTCGCAGGACATGCGCCTGACGCGGAGGGGGATGGCAACGGCCTGGTCGCCCCAGGGCAGGTCGGCGAGCGTCCGTTCGCAGCGGCTGCGCGCGCCTGGCCCGCCGGCCGCACAATGGGCACGGCGTCGAGCGCCGACGCGAGGTCAGGGTCGAAATGATCGCAGGCGGAGCTGGCTCAAGGCTCCAGCTTTCAAACCGGACCGCAGCCGGGTCAGGCAACAAGCGAGGACGTAGCTTCACCCCCCACATGCGGCGACGCCGGCTTAAGTGTCCATCTGGAATCATGTTTTGGCCTGCGGCACACCCGGGCCAGCCCGGCTTGGAACCTCGGCCCCGCGTCGCCGCTGTCGGCGTAGCGCTTGAGCAGGAACGGGTAGGCCCCAAACAAGGCGGCCATCAGCAGCACGCCGCCACCGCGGCTTTCGCGAAGCAAAGCCGCTTCGCTGTCGCCCCAGGGGTGCCGGATGTCGGCCGCACGCACGACGGCGTGCATCAGCAAGCCTTGCGTGTCGACCAGGACGCGCCGCTTCTTGCCCTTGATCTTTTTGCCCGCCTCAAAGCCGGACCGATCAATCGAGCGCGCCCTCGGGGTTGCGGGCTCGCGCAGGCGCGCCAGGATGTTCAGCACGACGTCGGCGGAGTGGACGCCCTCGCGCAGGGCCTCAAGG
>CAXSEX010000569.1:0-2836 GCA_964236415.1 uncultured Acetobacteraceae bacterium
GCTGGGCGCCGCTCGCCGACCTGCCGGCCCTGGCCGTCGATTTCAAGCGGCCGATCTACGAGGTGCTGGCCCGGTCATTCCAGCGGTTCGCCGCCCCCGGCGGGATCGGGTAGCCGGGCGTTGTCAAGTTGACGCTCCTGCAAGGCACGAGCCTGCTCCTGCGCCAGGCGCTCGGCCTTGGTCCGCCCATGGATGGCCCGCGCCGCCTCCGCCGCGGCCCCGGCCTCCTCGCGCGCCCGGCGTTTCCTGGCACGCCGCAGGTTGATGATTTCAGCCATGTCGGCACAATGGCTCGGCCATGATCACCCTGCTCATCCTGCTCGTCGTCGTGCTGCTCGTGAGCCTCGGGCAGTTGACCGTGTTCGACATCGATTTGTCGGCCTTTCCCGGCGGCATCGTGGGCGTGCTCGTCCTGGTGGTGGTCGCCCTGCTGGTGACGCGGCGGATCTAGAGCACCCGCCCGGCGACCGCGTCCAGGCGGGCCAGCAGCGCCGGGTCGCGCTGGCCGGGCGCGGTGATGATGGCGTGCTCCAGCGCGCGGTCGCAGCCGGCCGGGCAAGGGCCGCGCGGGGCGCCCAGCCGGGGGATCACGGCGCCCACCAGCCGGCGCGCGGCGTCGGCGTTGGCCTGCATGACCGCGATCACCGCTTCCACCGTCAACGCCTCATGCCCGGTGTGCCAGCAATCGTAGTCCGTGACCATCGCAACGGTCGCGTAGCAGAACTCCGCCTCGCGGGCGAGCTTGGCCTCCGGCATGTTGGTCATGCCGATCACGCTGCATCCCCAGCTTCGATACAGGTTGCTCTCGGCCCGGGTGGAGAACTGCGGGCCTTCCATCACCAGGTAGGTGCCGCCCCGCGTCGCCGGCAGGCCGATCTCCCCCGCCGCCGCCTCGGCCGCGTCGCCGATGCGGGGGCACACGGGATCGGCGACCGAGACGTGCGCCACGCAGCCCGCGCCGAAGAAGCTCTTGTCCCGCGCGAAGCTGCGGTCGATGAACTGGTCCACGATCACGAAATGGCCCGGCGGCAGGTCCTCCCGCAGGCTGCCCACCGCCGACAGCGACAGCACGTCCGTCACCCCGGAACGTTTCAGGGCGTCGATGTTGGCGCGGTAGTTCAGGTGGGTCGGCGACAGCCGGTGGCCCCGTCCGTGCCGGGGCAGGAACACGCAGCGCACGCCGTGAAGCCGGCCGAACAGCAACTCGTCGGACGGGTCGCCCCACGGCGTCTCCACCCGGCGCCACCGCTTGTCCTCAAGTCCCTCGATGTCATACAGGCCGGAGCCGCCGATGATGCCGATCACCGGCGTGATTTCGTCCGCCATGCCGCCCCGCGAAAGATGCCGCGCGGCCTTACCGCGCGGCGTCCATCCCGTCTAGATGGATGGAAGCGGTCAGTGCACGTCTTTCCAGATCTTCTTCTTCACGGCGTAGGTCAGCCCGGTCATCAGCGTCAGGAACAGCACGATCTTCACGCCCATGCGCTTGCGGGTTTCCAGTTCCGGGTTCGAGGTCCAGGTCAGGAACTGCACGACATCGCGCGACATCTGCTCGACGGTGGCCGGGGTGCCGTCGGCATAGGACACGGCGCCGTCATGCAGCGGGGCCGGCATGGCGAGCTGGTTGCCGGGGAAATACTCGTTGTAGTACTGCCCCTCGCCGACCTTCACCCCGGGCGGCGCGTCGCGGTAGCCGTTCAGCAGGGCGTAAACGTAGTCGGAGCCTTCCTCCCGCGCCTTGATGATCAGCGACTGGTCCGGCGGCAGCGCGCCGCCGTTGGCGGACCGTGCGGCCTTGTCGTTGGCGAACGGCGACCGGAAGTGGTCCGACGGCAGGGCCGGGCGCTCGACCGGCTGGCCCGAGTCGTCCGTGCCGCCCGGCACCGTCGCGCTGGCGGCAATCGCGACGACCTGCTCCGGGCTCAAGCCGATCGAGGTGAGGTTGCGGTAGTACATCTCCTTCATGGAATGGCAGTTGGAGCAGACCTCCTTGTACACCTGGAAGCCGCGCTGCATGGACGCGCGGTCGAAAGTGCCGAACGGGCCGTTGAAGCTCCAGGGCTGATGGGGCGCCCTGACGGCCTCATGCCCCTGTGCGAACGCACAGGGGGCCAGGGCCGCGCTCGCCAGCAGGCCGAGAGCGAGGGCGGGGGCGAGACGCATCACGACTTCTCCATCGGCTTGGCCGTGGCGCCCTGCGGCAGCGGGCCGCCGCCGCCCCCCGGGGGCGGACGCCGCACCACCACGGGCCGGGCGATGCTTTCCGGCAGCGGCAGCGGCTTTTCCAGCTTGCCCAGGATCGGCAGCAGCACCAGGAAGTGCAGGAACCAGTAGGCCGTGGCCACCCGGCCGAGCACGACGTAGATGCCCTCCGGCGGCTTGCCGCCGACGTAGCCGAGCACCAGGAAGCTCACCACCATCACCAGGATCAGCTGCTTGTAGATCGGGCGGAACCGCGAGCTGCGCACAGGCGACGTGTCCAGCCAGGGCAGCACGAACAGCACGGCAATCGAGCTGAACATCAGGATGACGCCGCCGAGCTTGTTCGGCACCGAGCGCAGGATGGCGTAATACGGCAGGAAGTACCATTCCGGCACGATGTGCGCCGGCGTCACCAGCGGGTTGGCCGGGATGTAGTTGTCCGGGTGGTTCAGGAAGTTGGGCGCGAAGAACACGAGGCCCGCGAACACCAGGAGGTACACGCAGATGCCGATGCTGTCCTTGGCCGTGTAGTACGGGTGGAACGGCAGCGTGTCCTGCGGGGTCTTCACGTCGATGCCGAGCGGGTTGTTCGACCCGGTGATGTGCAGCGCCACGATGTGCAGGAACACCACGC
>CAXSEX010000570.1:0-2824 GCA_964236415.1 uncultured Acetobacteraceae bacterium
CACGCCCGCACCCTCAGCGCAACCACCTCGCCCGGGAATCTGCCCCGGTTACGGCTCCTTCGATCTTGGTCAGAAGCGCTACCGCCTCCTACCAAGATATTGATGTCGCTCTGCGCTCCATTGACAATGCCCAGTCTGCCAAAGCGTCCACTGCACTTCCAGTTATGTCGGTTCTGGTATGTCTCAGTTACTTGACTAACGAAGACGATGAGCCGCATCAGACAGCCATCTCGCGTGCCGTATTTCGTAAAAAGGCCGGGAAAAGCGGAGAATTCTTCCTCGACAGAGGAGTGATCGTCTCCAAAAAAGACCTGTTTCTCGACGACAAAACGCCGGGGGGTGACTACGCATTCTAATGCGATGATCATCATCAGGGCCAGCGCGCTTAGCAGCGCAGCCCGCACCCACGCATACATCGCCCTATCTCACCTCACCCTCCATCAGAGGTGGTGAGCAAACCGCTTGGACCACCATATGTTGGTGGTGGCGGGTGCTACATAATACCGGGTCTGCATAAGGGCCGAGCTCAATCAGGACGCCCCGACCTGGGGAACGGAGGTGTTCAAAGCGAGGCTGGATGGACGCCCTTCACCCGAACAGCACGCGGCCATGCTTGAGGAACGCCGGGCCTCCATATCGCCGCTGCGCTTCTATCGCCGTTGCGGCATGGTGCTTGCGGCGGCCGGCGGCGCGGGCTTTATTTGGCAGCAATGGGGTCCTTGAGGCTGGTTGACCGTCCCGACCGCCTGGCGCCGAGACTCGACAAAGAAACGTCCCGCCGTCGAGACTGAACAGCTACTCCCCCACCGCTTCCCACGTCAGGATCTGGAACAGCGGCTCCTTTGGCCCGATGCCCAGCCGGACCACCGCGCGGCGGCCGAAGCGCCCGCCCGCGTCGCCGGCTACCCGCGCCGTGATGGCGACGGTGCGGAGCGGCCGGGGCCGGGACGTGGTGGGGCGGGAGCCGCGGAGATCCTGGACCGCCTGGCGCACCAGCGGCGGCGACGCCGAAAGGTCGGGGTCGGTGTCCGTGAGGACAGACACGTTCGGCTCCAGCCGGGCCAGCAGGTCCGGCGTCATGCCCAGCACCGCGCCAAGCTCCGCCACGCTTTGGAACGGCGCGCCGGCCGGGCCGTACTCGCGGCCGGCCGCGCGGTACTGCGGGTCCTTGGCGCCGCCGGGCTGCCCCTGGCTGCTGGGAAAGCGCCAGTCCACGACCGCGGCGGCGATGCCGTCTGCGGCGCGCCCGTCCGCGCCCACCCGGCGCAGCAGCGCCCGCAGCAGTTCCGGCGACGCGGTGTTGGGGTTGATCTTGCCCGCCTCGTTCTCGATCCGCAGCACCGCCCGCCCGCCCGGCACGCGCAGCGCCCGCTCCGCGCCGTCCGCCGGCCAGGGATCGGACGGGTCGAGCAGGTGGAACACCGCGTCCTGCACCGCGCCGTCCGCCGCCGCCTCCGCCTGCGTGGCGCCGCGCAGGTTGGCGGCAAGCTGCAACTCGGTGCGCCCCGCCGCGGTCAGCTGCGTCGCCAGCAGGGCCAGCAGCACCACGGCCCACAACACGATCAGCAGCGCAAAACCGCTTTCGCCTTCTTGGCCGCCGCCTCCGTTGGCAGCCCTCACTGTTCCAGGCGCAGGCTGCGCCGCAAGGTGCGCTGCGGGTCGGCGGAGCCGGAGGCCCGGCCTTGCTGCAGGTCCCCCGGCACGCGGGCGGCGTTGATCAATTGGTCGCGCAGGTCCTCGGTCAGCGCCCGCGCGTCCCGCTGGTCGTGCACCACGTGCGGCGTGATCAGCACCATCAGCTCGGTGCGCTGCCGGCTGTTGTTCTGGCTGCCGGCCAGCAGCCCCAACAGCGGCACGTCTTTCAGCCACGGGATGCCCGAACTCGACTGGCTCGCGTTGTCTTGGATCAGCCCGGCCAGCCCCACCGTCTGCCCGTCCTCCACCACCACGCGGCTGCTCACGTTGCGCTCGGAAAAGGTGGGCGAGTTGAGGCCCGCCGTCGTGGTGCCCGGCACCACCCCGCTCACTTCCTGCGAGATGTCGAGCGTCACCAAGCCGCCGCTGTTCACCCGCGGCGTGACCTCCAGGATCACCCCGGTTTCCCGATAGTCGATCGAGTTGACGACCGGCGCATTGCTGGTGATCTGGCTTTGCGAGCTGGCCGTCAGGAACGGCACGAGGTTGCCGACCTGCAAGCGCGCGGCCTCGTTGTCCAGCACCAGCACCTGTGGCGACGACAGCACCTTCACGTCCGTCACCGCCTGCAAGGCGTTCAGCGCGGCCTGGCCGTTGCGGGGGCCGCTGAGCACGAAGCCCGGGAAGCCCGACGCGAAGGCGCCGGCCGCGGCGCCGGCCGGGCTGAAGTTGAGCGCGCCGTTGATGCCGGCGTTGAAGAAGAACTGCGTGCCGTATTGCAGGCTGTCGTTCAGCGACACCTCCGCCACCGTGGCGTCGATGCGGACCTGCAAGGGCAGGATGTCGATCTTGCGCAGCATGGCCTCGATGGTGTCGCGCTCGGACGCGGTGGCATACAGCAGGATCGCGTTGTTCTGGCCGTTCGGGATGATGCGGACGGAGTTGCCGTCATCGCCGCCGTTCGCGCCGCCACCGCCGGGGCTGCCGGTCGGGTCCAGGCCGCCGAGCAGCGGGTTGGCCGGGTTCTGCGACGGGTCGGACTGCGCGCCACCCTGCGTGCCCGCGCCTCCCAGTCCCGAACTGGCCCCAAGCCCGCCGCCGCCCCGGCCGCCCAGCCCGCCGCCGCCGCCGAGCCCGCCACCGCCCAAACCGCCGCCGCCGCCGCAGCCGCCCAGCCCGCCGCCCCCCC
>CAXSEX010000571.1:0-2821 GCA_964236415.1 uncultured Acetobacteraceae bacterium
CGGACCGCAGGCTGTCCAGCGCCGCGCGCGTGGTCACCTTGATCGGGTCCGCAATGGCGATGACGCCGCCCGGCTTGCCATCGACGGCCACGAACAGGGCTGTGGCGCCGGAGCCGCGCAGCGCGTAGGCTTTCGCGGCCAGGCCGCCCATGTCAACCTTCTGGTCAGCCATCAGCTTGGCGTTGCCAAGCGCCACGAAGCGGCCGCCCACCTTGCCTGTGACGCCTTTGCCGGTCATCGAGGCGAAGTCGGTCGGTTCATCTACGGGAATGTTCTTGGCCTTGGCGGCGGCCGTCACGGCGGCTGCCAGCGGGTGCTCACTCGATCGCTCCAGGCTCGCAGCGAGCCGGAGGACGTCTTCTTGGGGTAGGTTGAGGATACGTGTAAAAAGTGGTCACAAGGCCTGCTCGAAGGGGAGCGGCTGTGGGTCGAGTGGCTCTGGCAGGCTGTCCATGTCGAGCGCGTATCGGCCGAAGCGCAGGATGTGGCGGCGCATGTAGGGACTAAGGGAAGCGGCCAGTGCGGGCGTGACCGGGTGTCCATCAGCAGCCATGTCGGACAGGACGCGCGTCAGGTCCGCGACGTTGGACAACATGACGGCGTTGGCGACCAGGCTGGCGTATTTGAGCTGCTTTTCTTGTTCGACGGGGTCGCCGCTCTTGATCACCGGGCCGCCGAACGACACCCAGTCCAGGAAGTCGTTGTAGGCCTCGACCTTGGTGGTTTCGGCGCGGATGGTGCGCCGGACCTCGGTGCTGGAAAAGAAGCGCAGCAGGAACAGGGTGCGCTCGACGCGGCCAAGCTCGCGGAACGCACGGTACAGCCGGCTGCGGCGGCTGTAGGTGCCAAGCCTGCGCAGCAGCAGCGACGGCATGACCCGCCCCGCCTGGATGGACAGCATGACCTGGATCATGTCCCGCTGGTGGGTGGCGATCAGGTCCCAGTCGATCTCGCCGGTGAACAGCGCGTCGATGTGGGCGTAACGGCTTTCCTTGGCCGGCCGGTACAGGACCGTGTCGCCCAGGCCGCGCATGCGCGGCATCAGCTTGATGCCCATGAGCCGGCAAAGGCCGAACACGGGTTCCGACTGGCCCTGGGTGTCGGCGTGCAGCGTGTCGGGCTGGATGGCGGACTTGTTCTTCAGCAGGCCGTCGAGGATGTGGACGGCTTCCCACACGCCGCATGGAATGAAGCTGGTGAACAGCGCGATATAGTTGTCGGCCACGTGGTGGTAGGCGATGCCGCCATAGCCGCCGTAGCGGATGTGCCGGGAGCCCTGCAGGTTGTTCTCCCGCAGCTTGACGTGCGTGCCGTCGGCAATGGCGGCGCGTCCGCCGCCCCAGTGCCGAGGCAGCGCGAACCGGGCGTACTGGTCGATGACGTCCACCATCGCCGCCTCCAGCTTGGCCCCGGTGACGTGCTGCGCGTTGATCCGGCGCAGCGCCTGCGCCGTCGCCACCTCTGGGGCGTGCCGGGCGGTTTGGCTGGGGCCGAGATTGCAGCCGTAGCCGAACACGGTGAACAAATAGCGCTGGATGGCTTGGGCGAGTTTGGGGTCGGCGCCGGACGGCGGCCCAAAGTGTCGAGTGTAGCGCGACCAGTGCTCGGTGCGCCTGAGGATGTCGAGGAGATGGCGCTCTTCCAGGCGGGCCTGGATCTCGCCCTCGAACTCGGCCAGTCCGGCGGGCTGCTCCGTCGGAGCCAACTGCTTCAAATGTGGCGTCCCCTCGGCATCGACGCTGAACTCGGTGTTGGCCGGGAAGCCGGCATCGACGGTGGCGGCCAGCATTGTGAGCTCCGCTTTCAGGGCGGCCGCGAAATCTTCGCCCCGTTCGGGGATGCCGAGGGCGGCGCAGTAGGCGGGTAGCCGCTTTTCGCACTCGGCCCAGGGCAGGAGCTGGGCGCGGTAGTCGGCGAAGGTCTCTGCCCCGATGATGAACAGGTCGCCCGTCTGCAGGGCGTCGGCCAGATAGACGAACACGCACATCTCCAGCGCGCGCCGGTCGATGATGCCCGGCCTGGCTCGGCGCCTGGTGACGAACGCCTGCCACCTTGGCGACGCGAACCCGAGGTCGATGCCGCCGTCCACATCGTCACGGCGAGCATGGCGAAAGCTGCTCACGACAGCCAGTGCGTCCAGCAGGCTGCGGTCCTGGGTCGCCGACTGCACGTCCATAAGGTCGAGCAGCCGGAACAGCAGGACGCGGTGCTTGGCATGGAGAGGCCACAGCAGCGGAAGGTTATTGCCGCGATGCCAGGCGGACACGGTTTCGCACTGCTGCGCAAGCAAGGCGACGACGCCTTGCTTCGATAGGAGATCCCTGACCTGGCGACCCAATGCGCGGTCGCCAGCAGCTCCAGCCCAAACGGCGTTTCGAACCCCTCGACCAGCTGTCCCACCCGATCGAACCGGCTTCGCCAGCGTGTCGTCGATCCAGACCCGTACGCCGGCGTGAACCAAGAAAACCGCAGGCGTGTAGCGGCCGCGGGGTTCGTTGGTGCGATCCTGCGTCCTGTCCAAAAAGGCTTGCACGTCCACGCCCCGCTTCCGCGCCGCTCCGAGGGCGTGTGCAGGATCGGCGGGGAGGTCAGCCAATAGGCCTGCAATCGGATCGACACCCGTGCGTCATCGATCGCGTCCGCGATCCACTCCGCGCAGCTCCGCGGCCCCTGGCTGAAGCAGACAGATACCGTAGCCAAAGCCGGACCCTCGGCCCGAGCACCGACAGGTATCAGTCCCTCCAAAGCGATCAGCGCGGCGACAAGAGGACGCATCACGGCCCGCTCTCCGGGCGCCGAGCCGGGCCTCGATGCCGCCGAG
>CAXSEX010000572.1:0-2812 GCA_964236415.1 uncultured Acetobacteraceae bacterium
AGCGCAGCACTGCCAGGCGGTCGGCGATGGAATCCCCGGCAGATTTTGCAATTGCGTCGCGTGCAGGCACGTTCCATGTGCGTGCGTTGCGTCTGTGTGCTTCCTTGCGGAGTCCGCGAACTCCTTGCCAACAGCCCATCGCCCGGCAGAGCCGAACCAGGAGAGACTTGCCATGTCGAGCCGCCCGCCTTTGCCGCCCTTCACGCCGGAAACCGCAGCGCAAAAGGCGCGCATGGCCGAAGACGCATGGAACAGCCGCGATCCCGAGCGCGTGGCGCTCGCCTACACGGAGGACAGCCAATGGCGGAACCGGGCGGAGTTCGTCGCCGGCCGCGGCGCCATCGTCGATTTCCTGCGCCGGAAATGGTCCCGCGAGCTTGACTACCGGCTGATCAAGGAGGTTTGGACCCACGGGGAAAACCGCATCGCGGTGCGCTTCGCGTATGAGTGGCACGACGACTCCAGCCATTGGTTCCGCAGCTACGGCAACGAGAACTGGGAGTTCGACGAGCACGGGCTGATGCGCCGGCGCATCGCCAGCATCAACGACCTGCCGATTGAGGAGGCCGGCCGCAAGCTCCATTGGCCGCTCGGCCGGCGTCCCGACGGCCATGCGGGCCTGTTCGAACTCGGGCTGTAGGCTGGTCGATGCGGGTTGGAACCGATGCGGTGCCGCGGCGTTCGGGGTGGCTCACCAAGCGACTGAGGAGGCGTCCATGACCCGTATCCTGACGGCCGCCGCGGCGCTGCTGCTTGCGGCCTCCGCTGGCCCTCTGGTGGCACAGACCACTCTCGACCAGACGACCTCCGTTCCGGCCATGACGCCCGGCCCTGAACCCAAGCCGGCGCCGATCACCAGCACGGACCACCAGTTCCTGGTCAAGGACGCCCAGGGCAGCGCCTACGAGATCGCGCTCGCCGCGCTGGCGCAGCAGCGCACCTCGCGCGAAGACGTAAGGGCCTATGCGTCCCGCGTCATCGCCGACCATGCTGCCTACAACCAAGCCTTGCAGGAGTTGGCGCACGCCAAGGGCGTCGAGTTGCCGACCGACATGACGGCGAGCGACCGGGTGCGCCTGAATGGCATCAACGCCTACACCGGCAGCACCGCCGACCGGTCCTTCATCGAGGAGGCGATCCGCATCAATGCCGAGGACAAGCAGGATGCCGCCGACGAGGCCGCGAAGACCCCAGATCCCGACATCAGGGGCTTTCTGCAAAAGTTCGAGGCCGTTGACGCCGAGCATGAACGGATGGCGCTCGCCCTGCGCCGGTAGCGGGCGCGGCGGGACCCGCAGCGTCGGCGGCCTGTGAGCACGACGCACCCCGGCGCGACCCTCGCGGCCCGACGCGGCCGGGTCGTCATCGCGGCCATGCTGGTTTCGACATTCATGGCGGCGGTCGAGGTGACGGTGATCAGCACGGCGATGCCGACCATCGTGGGGCAGCTTGGCGGCTTCGACCTGTTCACCTGGGCTTTCGGCATCTACCTGCTCGGACAGGCCGTAACGACGCCGCTCTATGGGCGGCTCGCCGACCAGCATGGGCGCAAGCGGGTCTATCTCGGCAGCGTCGCGGTGTTCCTGCTCGGCTCCCTGCTGTGCGGCTTCGCTTGGAGCATGGCGTCCCTGATCGGGTTCCGCGCGGTCCAGGGCATCGGCGGCGGCGGGCTGATCCCGCTTGCGAACATGATCATCTCCGACGTGTCCAGCCCCGCTGACCGGCCGCGCGCCTTGGGCTACGTCAGCGGCATCTGGGGCATCTCGGCGATCATCGGGCCGCTGCTCGGCTCGTTCTTCACCGGCACGCTTGGATGGCCGTTCGTGTTCTGGGTCAACCTGCCGGTCGGGCTGATCGCGGCCGTGCTCGTCGCCCGATTCCTGCATGAACCCGCTCCCGCCCGGCTGCGCACGCCCATCGACACGGGCGGCGCCGCGCTGCTGGCCCTGGGCATCGCCGCGGTGATGGCGACGCTGGTGCAGGGCGAGTCCTTCAGCCATGCCGGGCTGGCTGCCCTGCTGGCGCTCGGCCTCCTGGCGCTGGCCGGCTTTGCATGGCGGGAAGGGCGGAGCGCCGCGCCGATCCTGCCGCTGCACCTTTGGCGCAACCCGCTGATCGTGGCCGCCAACCTGTCGGCCCTGGCCTGCGGGGCGCTGATGATCGGGGCGACGGCGTTCCTGCCGCCCTGGATCCAGGGCGTGCTGGGCCGCGACGCGCTGGTGGCGGGCTTCGTGCTGGGCGTGCTGACGGTAAGCTGGACGGTGGCCAGCATGGGCCTCAGCCGGATGCTGAACCGGGTGGCCTACCGCCCCGTGGCGCTGGCTGGCTCCCTCGCGCTGCTGGCCGGCGCCGCAGGGTTGCTGCTGCTGCGGCCGGGTCAGGGTGCGGCGGGGGTGGCCGTCGCCTGCGGGGTGCTCGGCGCCGGGCTGGGCCTGCACAGCCTGGTGTTCAACGTGGGGGTGCAAGGCAGCGTGGCGCACGATGACCGCGGCCGGGCGACCTCGCTGTTCTTCTTTTCCCGCTTGATCGGCCAGGCCCTGGGCGCGGCGGCGTTCGGCGGCGTGCTGAATGCCGGGTTGGCCGCGGCCGGCCCGGCAGCGCACGATGCGGTGCGCGACCTGGTGGAACCCGCGCTCCGCGCCGCCGTGCCCGCGGCGGAGTTGGCGCGGCTGACCGGGGCGCTGGCGGAGGCGCTGCACGGCGTGTTCATCCTGGCAGCCGGGATCGCCGCGATAGCGCTGCTGATCATCCTCCTGGTTCCCCGGCGGGCGCGGATGCCGCGGGAAGGGTGAGCGCCCCGGCCTGATCCAGT
>CAXSEX010000573.1:0-2811 GCA_964236415.1 uncultured Acetobacteraceae bacterium
CGTGCTGCCGTTGCTGTATGTCGTGCAGGCGCAGATGCGGCGACAGGCCGGCAGCGCCTGGGTGCCGCGCGTGGCGATGGACGTGGTGGCGGCCCGGCTGGAACTGCCGCCGATCCGCGTCTATGAGGTCGCGACGTTTTACCTGATGTTCAACACCAACCCGGTCGGGCGCCACCACCTGCAGGTGTGCGGCACCACGCCGTGCTGGCTGCGCGGCTCGGAGGAGGTGACGCGGGCCTGCCGGGATGAGACGGGCATTAAGGGCTGGCGGCAGACGAGCGCCGACGGGATGTTCACGCTGTCGGAAGTCGAGTGCCTTGGCGCCTGCGTGAACGCCCCGATCTTGCAGGTGGACGACGACTACTACGAGGACCTTGATTACGACCGCACGGTGGCGCTGCTGCGGGCGCTGCGCCGGGGCGAGAAGCCGCAGCCGGGATCGGTGATCGGGCGGATCACCTCGGCGCCCGAGGGCGGGCCGACGACGTTGAACACGATGCCGATTGCGGGGGAGTAGCACCGATGCTCGCCGACCAGGACCGAATCTTCACCAACCTCTACGGCCAGCATGACTGGACGCTGGAGGGTGCGCGCGCCCGCGGCGATTGGGACGGGACGGCGGCCATCATCGCCCGCGGGCGCGACGCAATCATCGACGAGATGAAGGCGTCGGGGCTGCGTGGGCGTGGGGGCGCCGGGTTCCCAACGGGAATGAAGTGGTCGTTCATGCCGAAGCAGGCCTCGCCGGATGGACGGCCCTCCTACCTCGTCGTCAATGCCGACGAGAGCGAGCCGGGCACCTGCAAGGACCGCGACATCCTGCGCCACGACCCGCATAAGCTGATCGAGGGCTGCCTGATCGCGTCCTTCGCCATGGGCGCGGCGGCCTGCTACATCTACGTCCGCGGCGAGTACTACAACGAGACCTGCAACTTGCAGGCGGCGGTCGATCAGGCCTACGCGGCGAATCTGCTGGGCAAGGACGCCGCCGGGTCGGGCTACGACTTCGACTTGTATGTGCACCGCGGCGCCGGCGCCTACATCTGCGGCGAGGAGACGGCGCTGCTGGAAAGCCTGGAAGGCAAGAAGGGGATGCCGCGGCTCAAGCCGCCGTTCCCGGCGGCGGTGGGGCTGTATGGCTGCCCGACCACGGTGAACAACGTCGAGACCATCGCAGTGGTGCCCACCATCCTGCGCCGGGGCGGCGCGTGGTTCTCGGCGCTCGGCCGGCCGAAGAACGCCGGCACCAAGATTTTCTGCATCAGCGGGCACGTCAACAAGCCCTGCAACGTGGAAGAGGAGTTGGGCATCCCGCTCCGCGAGTTGATCGACCGCTACGCCGGCGGGGTGCGGGGAGGGTGGGACAACCTGCTCGCCGTGATCCCCGGCGGGTCCAGCGTGCCGCTGATCCCCAAGGATGTCTGCGACACCGTGCTGATGGATTTCGACAGCCTGCGCGACGTGAAGTCGGGGCTGGGCACGGCGGGCGTGATCGTGATGGACAAGTCCACCGACGTGATTCGGGCCATCGACCGGCTGGCGCAGTTCTACAAGCACGAAAGCTGCGGCCAGTGCACGCCGTGCCGGGAAGGCACCGGCTGGATGATGCGGGTCATGCACCGCATGGTGCAGGGCCGGGCGGAGATCGAGGAGATCGACACGCTGGAGAAGGTCACGAAGCAGATCGAGGGGCACACAATCTGCGCGCTGGGCGACGCAGCGGCCTGGCCGATCCAGGGCCTGATCCGGCATTTCCGCCCGGTGATGGAGGAGCGCATCGCCCAATACAAGGCCGCGCGGGCGCCGCGGCCGCTGCCGATGGCGGCGGAGTAGGCGCCGTCGGTTCACCAGGTTCAAAGAAAGACAGCGTAATGGCCAAGTTGACGGTTGACGGAACCGAGGTGGAAGTCCCGAACGGCGCATCGGTCCTGCAAGCGTGCGAGGCCGCGGGCGTCGAGATCCCGCGCTTCTGCTACCACGAGCGGCTGTCGGTCGCCGGGAACTGCCGCATGTGCTTGGTGGAGGTCGAGAAGGCGCCGAAGCCCGTGGCAAGCTGTGCCTACCCCGTGGCGGACGGCATGGTGGTCAAGACCGACACCGCCGTGGTGCGCCAGGCGCGCCGCGGGGTGATGGAGTTCCTGCTGATCAACCATCCGCTCGATTGCCCGATCTGCGACCAGGGCGGCGAGTGCGACTTGCAGGACCAGGCGTATTCCTACGGCATGGACCATTCCCGCTTCGCCGAGAACAAGCGGGCGGTGAAGGACAAGTACCTGGGGCCGCTGGTCAAGACGTTCATGACCCGCTGCATCCACTGCACCCGCTGCATCCGGTTCAGCAGCGAGGTTGCCGGGGTGGCGGAGATGGGTGCCACCTCGCGCGGCGAGAACATGGAGGTCGGCACCTACATCGAGAAGGCGCTGACCACCGAGCTGTCCGGCAACCTGATCGACATCTGCCCGGTCGGCGCGCTGCTGAACAAGCCCTACAGCTTCACCGCCCGGCCTTGGGAGTTGCGCAAGACCGACAGCGTGGACGTGCACGACGCGCTGGGGTCCAACATCCGGGTGGACGCCCGCGGCTCCGAGGTGCTGCGCATCCTGCCGCGCACCAGTGAGGACGTGAACGAGGAATGGCTGGGCGACAAGTCGCGGTTCAGCCACGACGGGCTGAAGCGCCGCCGCCTGGACAAGCCGTGGGTGCGCCAGGACGGCAAGCTGCGCCCGGCGAGTTGGCCGGAGGCGTTCGGCGCCATCGCGGCCAAGCTCAAGGGCCTGCCCGGCGAGCGCATCGGCGCGGTGGCAGGCGACC
>CAXSEX010000574.1:0-2809 GCA_964236415.1 uncultured Acetobacteraceae bacterium
GAGGTCGCCTGAGGAGCCGAACACGCGCTGGCCCACCGCGTCCGCCGGGCCGTCCACCACCACGCCCGCGAAGTCGCGCCCGGGCGTGCGGGGAAACACGGCATACGGCATCAGGCCCAGCGCGGCCTTGACGTCGGACGGGTTCACCCCGGCGGCGTGCACCTCCACAAGCACCTCGCCGGGCGCCAGGGCCGGCAGCGGCACGTCCGCCAGGTCCAGCGGCAGTCCGGCGAGGTCCGCCGCCTTGGCCGCCACCCGTACTGCACGGGCGTTCATGGGGCGGGCGTTCATGCCGCTCATGCCTCGCCCCGCGCCGGCAGGCCAAGCATGGCCCGGGCTTCGGCCGGGCTGGCGATCCGCCCGCCCAATGCCTCGACAATCCCCCGCACCTTCGCGACCATGGCCGCGTTGGACGGCGCCAGCACGCCGCGGTCCAGGTAAACCGAATCCTCCAATCCCACCCGCACATGCCCTCCCGCCAGGAACGATTGCGCGGCCATCGTGAACGCCGCCTTGCCGATGCCGATCGCGGTGAACGGCGACCCCGGCGGCAGCAGGCCGCGGGCATACAGCACCGTTTCGGGCGACGGCTGGAAGCCGTAGCGGACGCCCATCACGAACGAGCACAAGGGCGACGGCCCGACCGACCCGTCCGCGACCAGGTCGTGCATCAGCGCGATGTCGCCCGAGTCGAACAGCTCGATCTCCGGCGTCACGCCGGCCTCGCGGATCAGCCGCGCCATCCGCCGCACGTTGCCCGGCGTGTTGATCACCACCTGGCCCCCCGAGTTCATCGTATTGAGGTCGAGCGTGCAGATGTCCGGACGGAGTGCTGCGATGTGGGCGACGCGCTTCTCCGGGTGCATCAGCGTCGTACCGGGTCCGGCCACGGCCGGGTCGTCGTCGGACGGCACGTAGCGGCCGCCGGGGCCGGTGGTGATGTTGAGGATCAGGTCCGTGTTGCGGCGGCGGATGCGCTCGACCACCTCCTGATACAGCCCAAGCTCCATCGACGGCTTGCCCGTGCCGGGTTCGCGGACGTGGATATGGGCCACCGCCGCCCCGGCCTCCGCGGCGCCGAGGCAGGCGTCGGCGATCTCCTCCGGCGTGACCGGCAGGTGCGGCGTTTGCGCAGGCGTGGTGAGATTGCCGGTGACGGCGCAGGTGATGACCACGCGGTCCAGAGGCGCGCGCGTCACAGCGACCGCCCGCCGTCCACGATGATCGTCTGGCCGGTCGAGAACGTCAGGTGCGTGGCGCAGGCGAGCACCGCCTGCGCCACGTCCTCCGCCGTCGCCACGCGCTTCAAGGGCGTGGTGGCCGCGGTCTTCTGGTTGAAGTCCTCCCCCCGGCCGGGCACGAAGCCGGTCGAGACCACGCCGGGCGACACGGCCAGCACCCGCACGGCGGGCGCCAGTGCCCGGGCGAGCGACTTGGTCATCACGTCGATGCCCGCCTTCACCGCGCAGTAGGCGATGGACGAGCCTTGGCCGTTCAACGCCGCGATGGAGGAGATGGACACGATCACCCCGTCGCCACCCGCCTTCAGCATGGGCGCGAAGGCGCGGACGACGGCGAACTGCCCGCGCCAGTTGACGGCGAACATGCGGTCGATCAGCGCGTCGTCCAGCGCATCGAGGTCCGCGTGCGGCACGGGCTTGGTGAACCCGGCGGCGTTGACCAGCACATGCAGCCGGCCGTGCCGGGCGGCGACCGCGTCGCGCAACGCATCCACGCTGGCGCCGTCGTCGACCTGCAGCGGCAGGGCCAGGTGCCCGGCGCCGGGCAGGCCGCCCAGCACCGCAGCACCCTCCGCTTCCTTGCCCGGACGGTGGGTGATGACGACCGCCGCGCCCGCTTCCGCGAACAGCAGCGCGCTCGCCGCCCCGATCCCGCCGGAGCCGCCTGTGACCAGCGCCACCTTGTCCTTGAGCGGCTTCACTTGATTGGCGGCGTCGGCAGCTCGGACACGCCCGGCTCCATGACGAACTCGTAGTTGAACGTGTACCAGGGCGCTTCCACGTCCGGGGCGGGCGGCGTGCCGTCCTCGTGGCGCACGTAGTCGCCAATCAGCGGCTGCGTGACGCCGAACACGACATCGCTGTCGATGTTGGGATCGTCGTCCACGAACACCTGCGTCACGAGCGTCTTGTATCCCGGCGCGTGCGCCAGGACGTGCAGGTGCGCGGGCCGGAACGGGTGGCGGTTCTGCGCCCGCAGAAGGTCGCCGACCGGCCCGTCCGTGGGCACCGGGTAGCCGGCCGGCTTAGTCGAGCGGAACGAGAACCGGCCGTCCGCGTCCGTGTGGAACACGCCGCGCAGGTTCATCGGCGCCTGTTCCGGGTCCTGGTTCTCGTAGAAGCCGCGGGGCGAGGAGTGCCAGATGTCCACGGTCACGCCGGGCAGCGGCTCGCCTTGCGGGTCGACGATGCGGCAGCGCGCGAACAGCTCCGGCCCGTCGGTGGGCGAGCGGACGATGGAGCCGCCATTCTCGGTTTCGGGCGCGCCCATGCGCCAGAACGGGCCGAGCAGGGCGGACGCGCTTTCGGTCGCGCCGTTGTCGCCGTTGTTCAGCAGGCATACGAGCGTGGACACCCCGATCGCGTCCGAAAACAGGATGCCTTCGTTGTGCAGGTCGTGCGTGGACTGCCCGATCCGGTTGAGGAAATCGACGCCCGCGTCCCACTCCTTTTCCGTCAGCCGCACCTCGCGCACGAAGGCGTGGACGTGCCGGACGAACGACGCGGTGATCTCGCGCAGCCGCGGGTCGTGGCCCTGCGCCATGGCTTCGAGGACGGCGGTGGTGACC
>CAXSEX010000575.1:0-1883 GCA_964236415.1 uncultured Acetobacteraceae bacterium
CCGGGCTGCTGTCGCTGATCCTGTGCTGGAACGAGGCGTTCTGGAGCCTGAACCTGACCGCCTCGGCGGCGGCGCCGCTGACCGCCTTCATCGCCTCCTTCTCCAGCCCCGAGGGGCTGTTTTTTGCCAAACTGTCCGCGGCCTCGACCATGGCGGTGGCGCCGATCCTGGTGTTCGGCTGGTTCAGCCAGCGCCAGCTCGTGCGCGGCCTCACCTTCGGCGCCGTGAAGTAGGAGTTTCCCCATGGCAACCCTGACCCTGCGTGACCTGCGCAAGAGCTACGGTCCGGCCGACGTGATCAAGGGCATCAGCTTGGATGTGCTGGAGCGCGAGTTCGTGGTGTTCGTCGGCCCGTCCGGCTGCGGCAAATCGACCCTGCTGCGCATGATCGCGGGCCTGGAGGACATCACCTCGGGCGAGTTGCAGATCGACGGCAAGCGGGTGAACGACGTGGGGCCGGCCGACCGGGGGCTGGCGATGGTGTTCCAGTCCTACGCGCTGTACCCGCACATGACGGTGCGGCAGAATATGGGCTTCGCGTTGCGCCTGGCGCGCGTGCCGAAGGCCGAGCGCGACCGCAAGGTGCAGGAGGCGGCGCGCATCCTGCAGCTTGAGCCGTACCTGGAGCGGCGGCCCAAGGACCTGTCCGGCGGACAGCGGCAGCGCGTGGCCATCGGCCGCTCCATCGTGCGGGACCCCAAGGTGTTCCTGTTCGACGAGCCGCTGTCCAACCTCGACGCCGCGCTGCGTGGGCAGATGCGCATGGAGCTGCTGCGCCTGCATGAAGACCTGAACGCCACGATGATCTACGTCACCCACGATCAGGTCGAGGCGATGACCATGGCAGACAAGATCGTGGTGTTGCAGGCCGGGCTGGTCGAGCAGGTCGGCTCGCCGCTGGAGCTGTACCACCATCCGCAAAACCTGTTCGTCGCCGGGTTCATCGGCTCGCCGCGCATGAACCTGATGCCGGCCCAGGTGGTCGAGGCCGTCGGGTCCGGTGTGACGGTCGCCCTGCCATCCGGCGCGCAGGTGGCAGTGCCGGCTTCGGCCAGCGGCGTGCGGGTGGGCGACATCGTCACCCTGGGCGTACGGCCCGAAGGGCTACGCATCGACCCGGCCGGCCCGGTTATGGGCGAGGTCAGGCTGGTCGAGCGGCTCGGCGGCCTGACGCTGCTGCATGTCAATGGCGCTGGAGGCCAGGCGATGACGGTGCAGATCGAGGGCAGCGACTCAACCCGGGCGCACGCGGCCGTGCGCCTGTCGATTGACACCGCGGCCTGCCACCTATTCGACAAGGGCGGCCAGGCCCTTTCGCGGTTGGTGCGGCACCCGTTGGCTGCCTGATGGCCGTCCGCCTGCGCCGCGGTTTCGATCAAGCCGCGACGGGCCGCCTTATGAGGCCGGCTGCACGACGTGGAATGCGGTGCCGGTGTTGGCGGCCACGCCGCTCGGGTTGTCCCACGGAATGGTCCTGACCGCGGCGGCGCTGCCGGCCCACTGGTCCATGACTTGGATGCCGCGCTCGTTCTGCCCCAGGTAGATCGCCGCATGGCTGCTGCCGTCCGTGGCGTTCGCGTAGCGGTCGGCACCGTTGAACGTCGCGATTGCGGTGCCGGGCCGCAGGTCCGTGTTGCCCCGCACCGGCGAGCCGCATCTCCAGGTTCGGGTCGGGCCGATGCCCGGGCTTGTCGCCTGCACCAACGCAACGCATTGGCCGGAGCCGGCGGAGTGCCCGAGGTAATGGGCGAACTCCGCTGCCACGAACCCGCCGGCGGTGCCCAGCTTCGCGGCGGCCCCGCCACCAGGTGCCGCCGCCCGCAGCCCGGCCCCGCTGCCCAGCGGCGCCTGCTGGGCGACACCCTTTGGTATTGCGGCCATGG
>CAXSEX010000575.1:1893-2809 GCA_964236415.1 uncultured Acetobacteraceae bacterium
GCGAGCGCGGCGAACGTTCCCGCGGCGGCGTTGGGCACCCTGGGACCAGCAGGGGGGCCAGCGGGCAGCAGGCGCACCTGAGCCGGTGAGTTCCGCAGTATGAGACCGAGATTTTGGATCAAGCCCACCTCCGAAGCTGCGTCGGAACGGGAGCGTAGCGCGCGGGGGTTGCGAAACCGTTAATCGGGTCGGCCCGTTGCCATCAGCCCGGCGGGCGGACTTGGAACTGGCTCCACTCGCTTGCCGCATAATGCCCAAGGTTGCGGCCAACGGCGTAGACGCGCCAAGCGTAGCGGCCGGGAACCCGATCCAGCGTCGCAAGCGTCGCGGTCTCGTCCAGATAGGTCGCGAACACCTCCCGCGGCTCAATGGAGTCGAGCGCCAGGAGTTGGACGAAGAACCGCACCGGAACCGGCTGCGCCGGGCTGATCCAGACCAACTCCACCACGCCCACGGTGCCCGGGGCACCGGCCAGCACGGGGATCACGTCGCCGTCCGATGGCGCAGCCGGCTGCGCCGCATTGATCGGGCGGGCCGCGTCCGCTGAGACCGGGGGACGCGGCCGGGCCTCGCCCCCGGTGCGGCGCAGCGCGGCCAGCCTTTCTGCCGCAGTTGGCAGGCCTGGGGCGGCGGCACGGAACCATGCTTCCGCCTGGTCGGGGTTGCGCGGCACGCCGTCGCCCGCCGCGTAAAGCTGGCCCAAATTGTATTGGGCACGGCGGTTGCCGTGTGCAGCCGCCCGGCCATACCACAACGCCGCCTCGGCTGCGTTGCGCGCCACGCCGTCGCCTGTATCGTACATCACGGCCACGTTGAATTCCGCCGCCGGCTCGCCGGCAGCCGCGGCGCGCTGATACCAGCCGTAGGCGACCAACGGATCGCGCGGAACCCCTTGGCCCAGGTCGTAAAGCGTGCC
>CAXSEX010000576.1:0-2786 GCA_964236415.1 uncultured Acetobacteraceae bacterium
TGCTCCAGGTAAGGCACAAGGCCGCTGAGCGACACCGCCGCGACCGCGGGCGTGCTGCCCTGCCGGCTGTCGCCGAGCGGGATCACCACCTCCTCCACGTCCAGCCCGGCCAGGCGCACCGCCAGCCAGCCGCGCAGCGACCAGGAGGAATAGCGGCGGGTGCCGAGATATAGGCGGCCGTCGGGCATGGGATGCTCCCCTTGTTTCACCCGCACGATGCCACGCTTGCCCCGCGCCCGCCAAAGCGCGAACGTGGGGGCCTGGTATGCAGGCCCGCTGCCTAAAGGTGACGCCATGAACGAGATCAGCCGCCCGAACAACTTCGACGCCTTCTGGATGCCGTTCTCGGCCAACCGGTCGTTCAAGGCCGCGCCGCGCCTGCTCGCCCGGGCGGAGGGGATGTTCTATTACACCAACGACAACCGGGAGGTGCTGGACGGCACCGCCGGGCTGTGGTGCGTGAACGCAGGCCATGGGCGACGGGAGATCGTCGAGGCGATCCAGAAGCAGGCGGCCGTGCTGGACTTCGCGCCCACCTTCCAGATGGGCCATCCCATCGCCTTCCAGGCCGCGGCCCGCCTGGCCGAGATCTTGCCGGACGGGCTGGACCGCGTGTTCTTCACCAACTCCGGGTCGGAAAGCGCGGACACGGCGCTGAAGATCGCCCTCGCCTATCACCGGGCACGGGGCGAAGGGCAGCGGGTGCGGCTGATCGGGCGGGAGCGCGGCTACCACGGCGTGGGCTTCGGCGGCATGTCGGTCGGCGGCATCGGCCCGAACCGCAAGCAGTTCGGCGCCACCCTGCCCTACGTGGACCACCTGCCCCACACCCATGCGCCGGAGCGCAACGCCTTCACCAAGGGCGAGCCTGCCTGGGGGGCGCATTTGGCCGACGCGTTGGAGGGCCTGGTCGCGCTGCACGGCGCGGACACGGTTGCGGCGGTGATGGTGGAGCCGGTGGCGGGATCGACCGGCGTGCTGGTGCCGCCGGCGGGGTACCTCAGGCGTCTCCGCGAGATCTGCACGAAGCACGGCATCCTGCTGATCTTCGACGAGGTGATCACCGGGTTCGGCCGCATGGGGACCAACTTCGGCGCCGAGCGGCTCGGCGTGGTGCCGGACCTGATGACGATGGCCAAGGGCCTGACCAACGCTGCCGTGCCGATGGGCGCGGTGGCGGCGAGCGAGGCGATCTACTCGGCCATCGTGGACGGGTCGCCCGCGGGGATCGAGCTGTTCCACGGCTACACCTATTCCGGCCATCCCCTCGCCTCCGCCGCGGCCATCGCGTCGATGGACCTGCACCGCGCGGAGGACCTGCCCGGCCGGGCGCGGGCCATCGAGCCGTATTGGGAAGAAGCGGTGCACAGCCTGCGCGGCTTGCCGAACGTGATCGATATCCGCAACGCCGGTCTGATCGCCGGGATTGAGCTGCAACCGCGGGCGGGGAAGCCGACGGACCGGGCAGTGCGGGTGTTCCAGCGGTGCTTCGACGCCGGGCTGCTGATCCGGACGACGGGGGACATCGTGGCGCTGAGTCCGCCGCTGATCATCGAGACGCCGCAGGTGGACCGGATCGTGGAGACGCTGTCGGATGCGATCCGGGCGGAGGCGGCTTGAGGGGTGGAGTGGCGGTTGGAGCAGGAACCATAGCGTTTGGCGGCGAATAGAGTCTTACGTCGTCGGACAAGTCCTCATGGTGCTGTTGAAAGTTCAACAAGCACGGATCGGCCGCATTGTTGGCTGAAGCTGTCCGTTTCAGTAAACCTTTCACCCGAGACCCAGGATGCGGCCTGCATCATGTGGGCAATAGTGCGGCATGCTGGCGTTCGAGCGAGGTGGGCCAGCCAGTTTCCGTTTGGAGTTGCAGACAGCCGTCGATGATTGCCTGCGCGGCAGCAAGGTGCATTTTGAACGTCCCCTGCAGCAAGTAACCCCCAAGTCGGCGCTTCCCAATCCAGCATCTCGCCCACCGCGAACACGCCGGACAAGCGCCGCAGCCCAAACCTCGCGTCCAGTTCCGTCAACACGACCCCGCCAGCAGACGAGATCGCGCGCTCATACGGATGGCTTGGTTGAATGACCGTCATCCGCCGATGGGTTGCACCCATCCTACGGCATGGGTCGCGTAGGATGGGTGCAACCCATCAGCAGCCGCGCACGGGTCAATCAATGGTATTGCCCGTATCAATCGGCCAAGTGCCCACCAACCGGAGCGGCAGCGCCTTCACACCCCCTTGCGCCCAAGCGCGCGCGGTGGTCAGAAGGCGCCAAACCAACCCGGACCCCTTGCCATGAGCGACACCCCCACCTCCGGCCCAACTGAAACCAAGCGCCGCTACGGCGCTCCCCGGCAGAAGGTTCCCCCGTTCGCGCGTTACGAAGGCACCTCGGCCTGGCACAAGGACCGCAGGCGCGTGCGTGCTTATGCCCGGTTCCGCGCTGCGGCGAAGCAGGCCAGCCAGACCCCGGGCACGCCGAAGCCCTGACCCTTTCCACGGCCACTGCCGCCGCCGGGCTGACGGCTACGGCCCGGCAGGCACCACGTCCCGGACCGTGCCCGGCTGGAGCACCCGCGCGGCCATTGCCCGCGCGGCGGCGGCGCCCGTGCTGAACGCCGCCTGCAGCAGGTAGCCGCCGGTCGGCGCCTCCCAATCCAGCATCTCGCCCACTGCGAACACGCCGGGCAGGCGGCGCACCATGAACCCGGCATCCAGCTCCGCCAGCGCGATCCCGCCAGCAGACGAGATCGCGCGCTCAATCGGCCGGGTGCCCACCAGCCGGAG
>CAXSEX010000577.1:0-403 GCA_964236415.1 uncultured Acetobacteraceae bacterium
ACCCCGAACCAGCAGGTTTGTGGGTGAGTCTCGGGCGTATCCTCAACCAACCCCTAGTCGGACAGTTCGGCCCGGCCCTCGGGCGGCAGGCGGGCATCGGGGTGGAAGCGGTTCTCGCGGGGGGTGCGACGGGCTGCCTCGACCGAGGCCCGGGTCAGGCGCTCGGCCGACCACAGGGCGCCGCGGGTGACGGAGGATGCGGTCACGGCGAAGCCGTCATTGCACAGCAGAACCGCGCCTTGCGCCAGCCTCGGGTTGGCGAAAGCCGGCGGCGTCCCGCCCGGGAAGAACTGCGGGCAGGCGTCGTCCTGCGCGGCGGCGACGGCCGGCGCGAGCAGCAAGGCGATCAAGACAGGAAGGCGAGGTGATTTCATGATGCCGGTCCCGATCCTGGCCCCGGCTG
>CAXSEX010000577.1:413-2758 GCA_964236415.1 uncultured Acetobacteraceae bacterium
GACCGGGTTCCCCTTCTGCCATCGGGTCTGGTTTCTGTCCTGCCGAAGTCGGTCCGAGGCCGGGCAAGGTGCGCAGGCGCTCCGCATCTTGCGTGACGCCGGCCGCAGGACTGTGGACGTGCGGGGCCAGGAAGGCGTCGAGCACCCTGCCAGGCCGTTCCAGCTCGCGCGTCAGCGCAGCCAGGTAGTCCGCCTTGGCCACCTCCTCCCAGGCGATGCGGAGGCCGGCGCGGCGGCACAGTTCGGCATGCACCGTCATGAGGGTCCGCCCGTTGCCGTCGAGCAAAGGATGCCCGTGGCAAAGCAGGCCCAGGATCTCGCCCGGCTTGGCCCGCATCTGCACGGGGTCGGACGCCATGCCAAGGGCGTGCTCGACGGCGCGACGCGCATCGCAGGGATGGGCGAACAGGTCGTAACGCCCGCCCTTGCCTACGGCGACCTGCGGGGCGAGAGCCTCCCGGTCCTGGCCGGCCCAAGGGTAAACGTCCCCGAACAGGCGCTTGTGGGTGTCCATCACGTCCTGATAGCCGAGCGGGCGTGCCGTCGCCCGCAGGGCAGCAAGGGCATCCTCCACGTTCAAGCGGAAAGCAGTGTGCTCGAAGAGCCTCACCGCTTCGGGGTCCTTCAGCCCTTTCGTGTTGCGCAGGTAGCCGCGGGTGTCGAAATCCCCGAAGGGATCGAAGGTCATCCCCTCGTCTGCGCCAAGTGGTCGCCATAAAGCTCGGCCGCTTGGCGGCTGTCCAACACGCCCGCGCGCTTGAGGGCAACCACCAGATCGGCGATCTCGTCTTGGGGCGCTTCGGCGTCCGACAAGCGCGACACGTCGGCAGCGAAGGCGTCGAGTGGCGTGGGCTCATGGACGATCCCATGCCGGCGGGCAAGGGCACGGATGGTCTCGGCTGCCGGGGCGGTTCCAAGGTCGGCGCCGGCGCTTGTGGCCGGGGCAGGCACGGTCAGGTCGTCCATGGCGCCTTCCTGCGAGCGGACTGCCATTCTAGCCGTTGCCGGTCAGAATGTCGAAGGGGGACAGGCACTTGGCCGGAACTTGTGCCCAGGACCGTTTCTCCCCTCTCTGGAACGAGCGGACCAACCCGACCGGATCGGGGCTGCCTGCAAGACGCGCCACCTGGGGGTGCAGGCAAGCGATACGGAACACGTCAAGTTCCGTATCGACGCGCCCGCATGGCGCGAAGCCGCCGGCGGGCCTGGCACTCGGCTGCTTCCGCGTTGCGCAGCAGCGCCGTGCGCTGGCCTGTGGTGAGGGCGGGCGCCTCGGCGCCGTCGCGCAGCAGCTCCGCGTGGACGCGCCATCTGCGCGCGCTGGCCAGGCGGCCGGCATCGGTCGGGCGATGGGGGACGGCGTGGATCAGCATGGCACTCTCCTGAAGCAGGGAAGGCCCGCTCGGCACGGCCGGCGGGCGGGGGTGGACAGGAACAAGCAGGCGTCACGCCTTCCCGGATGCCCGGCACCGGCGGGGAAAGCGCCTGACTTGGCCGGCGCTGGACGGGCAGGCGTCAGCCCGGTCGGCAGAACAGGTCGCCTTGCACGCCGCGGCGGCCGTGGCGGAGCACCTCGACCATCCGCGCGTAGGCGTCGCACTGCAGGCAGCGCCCGTGCCTCAGCCGCTCAGCCTTGCTGTCGTGGTTGCCGTCCCAGATGACGCACTATGCCATGCGGCGGCCATGGCGGTCGCGTTCGGCAATGGCGACGAAGCGGCTGCGGCCCCGCGCAAACCGCTGCGCGGTTTCGCTGTGACGGGCATCTCGACCTGGAGGTGGCCGCGGTCCCAGCGTGGGTCGCCCAGGCGGACAGCACGGGCCTTGAGTGACGCCGCCCTGAGCGCATGCAGCATGTTCGGGGATCGAACGGGGGTCGGAGGCGACGTGGGCAGGCAAGCCCGTGCGCCGCCGCCGCGCCTGCGGGTCGGGGCCGAAGTCCTGCGGGCGCGGCCGGGCGAGGTCGCGGAAACGCGAAGCGTTTGCCGCTGGGACGGCGACGCCACGGCGTCCACCCACAGGTCGGCCATGGTAGGGGCTGCGTTGGAGTGCCTGGCCCATGCGGCGGCGGTCAGCAGCCAGGTGCGCTTGCCCTGGGCCAGGCCGATCCGGTCGGCGGCTTCGCGGAACTGGCGGTGCAGCTGCATCTGACGCTGCCAGTCGTCGCCAGCCGCGGCGACGGCGCCGGCCAGCGCCTGCAGGCGCTGGTCGTGCTCGTCGCGCGTGCGTGGCTCGCGGCCGGGCACGCGCTCGCCATGCAGGCGGACGTAGGCGTCTTCGAGCACCTCCGCGTGGGTCCGCACGACCTCGAAGGCGAGCACGTCGCTGGGCTGGTAGGGGCCGGTCAC
>CAXSEX010000578.1:0-2754 GCA_964236415.1 uncultured Acetobacteraceae bacterium
GGCCCTCTTGCATGGCATTCCCGCGCGCGACGCCGCCCTCGACCGTGGCTACGTGTCAGCCCGGTTGCGCGCCGCGTTCGCGGCGGGCGGATGCGCCGTCCACACCCCGCCCAAGCTTGGCATGGTGGACCCGCCGCTGTGGGACAAAACGATCCACGCCCGGCGCCACCACGTCGAAAACCTGTTCTCCACGCTGAAAGACCGGAGCCGCATCGCGCTCAGGCGTGACAAAACGCGCCAAAGCTGGATGGGCTCCGCCCATCTCATCGCATCGGTCATCAACCTCCGCGCCACAGAGTTCAGTCACAGACCCTAGCGGGACTGGTCGGGCATGGGCGGCTGCTCCCGGGACGGACGGCGGCCGCGGTCGTGCGACCGTGCAGCGGCGCCGTGCGGCCTGTCCGCCCGCATGGCCCGTCCAGTGCCGGGCAGGTCCGTTTTGGACGGCCGCGGCTCCATGATCGTCGTCGGCGGCCCGCCGGCAGCCTGGGCCAGGCCCGGCAGCGGCAGCAGCACGCCCGCTGCCGCGACCAACAGCACCCGCGCCGTCATGCCCGGCTCAGGGCCGACTTGACGCGCCCCGGCGAGAACGGCCCGCGGCGGAGGCGCACCCCGGTCGCGTCGAAGACCGCGTTGGCCAGCGCAGCGCCGACTGCGCGCACCGACGGCTCCCCGGCCCCGCTGGGCGGCAGGTCGGGCCGGCTGACCAGGACGACCTCCACCACGTCGGGGGCGTCAACCACGTCGAGGATCGGATAGCTCAGCCAGTCCACGCTCGTGACGTTCTCCCGGCTGAACGTGACCTCTTCGAACAGCGCCCGGCTGGCCGCGTACACCGCCGCGTTCTCGATGCAGCGGCGCAGCCCGTCAGGGTTGATGATCAGCCCGCAGTCATGCGCGACAACCAGGCGGGTGGCGCGGACCTTGCCGGTGCTCCGCTCGACCTCGACCTCCGCCACCAGCGCGACCACCGTTGCGTCCCGGTGCGCCAGCGCGATCCCGCGGCCGCGGCTGGTGCCGCCCGGCAGCCCTGCCCTCGGTCCCGACGGCCGGGCCTCCCAGCCGGCGCGGGCCGCCGCCGCTTCCAGCACGGCACGGTCCCGCTCCTTGTCGAGATGCGCGAGGCGGAACGCGAGGGCGTCGCTGCCCGCCGCTGCCGCCAGCTCGTCCATGAACGACTCGCTGGCGAACAGCAGCTCAGGCCCCAACGGGTCGCGCAGGTGCGACGTGCGCAGCGGCGAGGCACGGTCCAGCAGCGGCGGGATCACCTCCCAGGCGATCAGCCTGTCAGGGATGCGGTAAGCCTCGGTTGGCACGCTGTCCCCTGGGAACAGGTAGGCGTCCGCCGGGTTGAGCGGGCCGCCCATCGCCTGGCTGGCCAGGCTGTCGCGCGGGTCGGCCTCGCTGGATGCCACGTTCAGGCGCGAGAAGCTGCGGCTTTCGAAGTGCAGGCCCACGATCCGTCCGTCCGCGTCCAGCCCAGCGCGCGCCCGATGCACGGAGGCCGGGCTTTTCGCGTCCCAGCCGTGGCCCTCGTGGCGCATGTACTGGACCCGCACGGGCGCGCCCAGTTCCCGGGACAGCAGCGCGGCGTCGATCGCCGCGTCGCCGGCGTCGTTGCGTCCGTAGGACCCAGGGCCGGTCCGCCAGATGCCGTGCACCTTGCCGGGCGCCAGGCCAAGGATGGCGGCGACGCCGTCGCGGGCGTAGTGCGGCTTCTGCGTGCCGGTCCACAGCGTTGCCCGCCCGTCCCTGACATCGGCCACGGCACAGGCCGGCCACATGCTGGAATGCGAGTGGAACGGCCACTCGTACTCAGCCGACACCTGCCGTTGCGCGCCGTCGATCGCCTGCGCGGCGTTCCCGCTTTCTGCCGCCACGACGCGCTTGCTGGTGGGCGCGGCCCGGATGTGGTCATACAGCGCCGCCTGGTCCGGGAAGGGCGGCGGCACGTCCGACCAGGTGACGTTGAGTTGCCGGGCCGCCCGCACGGCGTCCCACTCGCGCGGTGCGGCGACGGCCAGGAAGCCCTGCTTCCACACGGTCCGCACGCCGGGGATGCCAGCGACCGAGCCTTCGTCCACGCTGACCGGAACCGCCCCGGCCACGGGCGGGCGCACCATGCGCGCGTGCAGCATCCCAGGCAGCCGCACGTCCGTGACGTATTCGTGCCGCGCGAACACCTTGGACGGGATGTCGCTCCGGGGCTGCGGCGTGCCAACGACCTTGTACTCGGCGATGGGCTTCGGCGTGGCGCGGCCCTTCACGTTCAGGTCGTTGCCGAAGCGGCGGTTCCACAGCATCGGCGCGTCGAACGGGCGCCCGCCGATCAGCTCGGCATACGACACGCGCTGGCCGCCCGGCGCCGACACGACCCCATCCATGACCGTGAGGGACGGCTCGGGAACATCGAGGCGCCGGGCCGCCATCCCGGTCAGGATCAGGCGGGCCTCGGCGGCGGCGTTGCGGAGCGGGACCGCCCCCTGGGACACGCCGGATGCGTTGCTCGCCCCGCCCTGGTTCACGGTGCGCGCGGTGTCGCCCATGACGACGCGCACGCGGTTGACCGCCACGTCCAGCTCTTCGGCCACGATCTGCGCTACGGCCACGTCCAATCCCTGGCCGCCGTCAACCTTGCCGAAGAACGCCGTCACGCCGCCGTCGGCGCCGATGGCGATGTAGGTGTCGAGCTGCCCCGGGTCGGCCGGCGCCCCCGCTTGGGACTGACCATGGGACTGACCCTGGGCGGGCATG
>CAXSEX010000579.1:0-1824 GCA_964236415.1 uncultured Acetobacteraceae bacterium
TGGTTGGCGCGGTTCAGCCCGCCGGAGAAGCCGTAGGCGTCGGGGTCGTTCTGGCTGTAGATTTCGAGCTTGCGGATATCGACCTTGCCGACCAGGGCGGAGATGTCCTGGTTGTTGTCGTCGCCGGGTTCGGTCTTGGCGATGGCGATCTGCTTGCGGCGCGACGGGTAGATCTTGACCACGCGGAAGCGCGCGATGTCGCCGTCCCATTCCTCCAGCCGCTTCAGCGCCCAGGGGCTGGCGATGCCGGTCAGCACCCGGCGCGGGATGCCGTACCGCTCTTGCAGCGTGCTGGCCATGGTCTCCGGGTCGAACAGGCCGAGCGGGCTTTCGAAGACCGGGCTGAGCTCGTTGCCGGCCTTGAGCACATAGATCGGCTCCTGCTCCATCAGCGCCTTGAGCCGCTCGCCCAGGGACGACTTGCCGCCGCCGACCGGTCCCAGCAGGTAAAGCACCTGCTTGCGCTCTTCCAGTCCCTGCGCCGCGTGCCGGAAGAAGCCGACGATGCGCTCGATCGTCTCCTCCATGCCGTGGAACTCGGAAAAGGCCGGGTAGACGCGCACAGTGCGGTTGAGGAAAATGCGGCCAAGCCGGGGCGTGCGCGAGGTGTCCACCAGTTCCGGCTCGCCAATCGCCCGCAGCATCCGCTCGGCAGGGCTGGCGTAGCAGGCGGGATCGTCATGGCAGGCCGAAAGGTACTCCGAAAGGCTGAACTCCTCTTCCCGACGTTGGTCGCGAAGGGCGGCATGCAGGGAAAACACGTCGTAGTCTTTAAGCATCATGAAACTCCCCAAAGGGGCCGGGCCGACGAACACAGCGCCTGGCTCGGCCGCCAGCAGATCCACGCGACCAGAACATAGTTGGGCGGGCTTTCCACCCCGGCAAGCGACGCCGATCCTGCTGTGCCCGGCGACGCTCACTTCCTCCCGGCATCGAACGCACGTGAAACCCGCTCGCCCCGACTATAGCAAACCACGTTTTCAAACGTATTGAGAAACGTGTGGCGAAATGATGGTGCAAATTACGTACCATGCGGCGTGTTGCTGGAACGTGACAGCTTGGGCTTGTTTCCCTTGGGTAAATGCCAGGTTTGCGCAGGCCGAGTCACGATGTCGTGCAGATTTCAATGCAGCTGCGCAACGCATGGGCGCGGGGCTGCTGGCCGTTCAGGCCGCGAGTCGCACGTCTTCCCTCGTGGCCTGTGCGCCCGGATCGTCGCCTGCGCCTGTTGAACGCGCGTGACGAGGGCCGGCCGGACCCGCATGACGCGCCGACAACAAGAAACGGTGGAGACGGCGATGGACACGATGCTGCAAGCCGGGCGGAGCTACAGCGCCGAGGAGGCCTACAGCCTTCCGTACGGGACACCGTGCTGGGCGGGCAGCAGATCCGCAAAGGGGACCGCGTGGCGATGTGGCACGTTTCGGGCAACCGCGACGAGGACGCGATCCCCGAGGCGAACCGCTTCATCATCGACCGCGCCAAGCCCAAGAAGCACCTGTCGTTCGGCTTCGGCATCCACCGCTGCGTCGGCGAGCGCCTGGCGGAGATGCAGTTGCGCGTGGTCTGGGAAGAGATCCTCGCGCGCTTCGCCGAGATCGAGGTGGTGGGCGAGCCGCGCCGGGTTTATTCAAGCTTCGTCAAGGGTTTCGAGACGCTGCCGGTCTGCATCTCCGCCCGTCTTTGACGAAGCGCCTGTCCGCGCGGCGGCTTGCCCCCCCCTTGGGCGGCGCGAATGCCCCCGCGGCGAACCGGCGGGGCGGCTGCACGTTGCTGGCCGCGCACCTCAACAACGCCGGAGCAAGCGCATGAGCTCGCAAACCA
>CAXSEX010000579.1:1834-2736 GCA_964236415.1 uncultured Acetobacteraceae bacterium
CCGCAGCCGAAGTTCGAGGACCAGCCGCAATCTGCCCCTGGCCTCGCCCAGGACATGGTGCCGAAGCCCGACCACGGCGAGGACAGCTACCGCGGGTTCGGCCGTCTTGAAGGCCGCCGCGCCCTGATCACCGGGGCGGACAGCGGCATCGGCCGCGCGGTGGCCATCGCCTTCGCACGGGAAGGCGCGGACATCGTGCTGAACTACCTGCCGTCCGAGGAGGCCGACGCAAAGGAGGTCGTGGGCCTGGTCGAGGCAGCCGGGCGCCGCGCCGTGGCGATGCCGGGCGACCTCAGCAACGAGGCGTTCTGCTCGGAGCTGATCGAAGGGAGCCGGGCGGCGCTGGGCGGCATCGACATCCTGGTCAACAACGCCGGCAAGCAGACCGCGCAGAAGGACATCGCCGACATCACGACCGAGCAGTTCGACAAGACCTTCCGCACCAACGTGTATTCCATGTTCTGGCTGTGCAAGGCGGCGCTGCCGCACATGCCGCCCGGCGCCACGATCATCAACACGACCTCCATCCAATCCTACCAGCCGTCGCAGACCCTGCTGGACTATGCCTCCACCAAGGCGGCGATCACTGCCTTCACCCACGCCTTGGCCAAGCAGGTCGCCTCCAAGGGCATCCGGGTCAACGCGGTGGCGCCCGGCCCCGTGTGGACGCCGCTGCAGCCGAGCGGCGGCCAGCCGCGGGAGAAGATCCCGGATTTCGGCAGCGAGGTGCCGATGGGCCGGCCGGGCCAGCCGGCGGAGTTGGCGCCAATCTACGTCCTGCTGGCGTCGCAGGAGTCGAGCTACGTGACCGGTGAGGTGTATGGCGTGACGGGCGGCAACCACCTGCCTTGAGCAACCTGCCGTGGCGGCCCGTCCGGGCGGCTGCCGTGGAGCGAAAAGGC
>CAXSEX010000580.1:0-2733 GCA_964236415.1 uncultured Acetobacteraceae bacterium
CAGCCACTGAGTACAAGCCTAATCTCGCCGGTGGCAACAGCTACATAAGGCCGCAGATACGTGATGATCTTGCCATAGCCGGCGCGCTCGGCGCCTTGCGCTGCGGCGGCATAAAGCTTCGAGCAGCACCCGTCCCGCAGCATGGGCTCCGTGTCCCTGCGGACGCACACGCGCGTCGCCTCGACCAGGTTGCGTCCCATCAAGGCGCGGGCCACCGGGTTGGCGACGATGACCACGCCCAGCAGGGACCACGGGCTGTTCCATACGCCGCAGGAGAACCGCGCCGTCACTGGCGGACCACAATGGGTGTGGTGCGATGCCATGAACCAGGCCGCGTCCCGGAAGCTGATCGACCGCACCTCCAGCTTGTAGTCGAGCACGGTGGTGGTGCCCGTGTCGTCACACACCCGGCGCAGGCGCTGTCCGGTCAGCAGCTCGACGCCGAGCCGGCGCAGTAGGTCGCGCCCCACGTGGGATCGTCGGCCATGTCCGCGGCGACACGTTCCACGAGCCCTGGGCAGCAGGTGTCGAGCGCAAACGTGTGGTCGGTCCAGATCTCGGCGATCTCCAGCACCTCGGGCTCGCCGCAGGACCAGCAGGTCGGCGTGGCCGGGTCGGACGTGTCGGAAACCTGCATGTCACGGCTCCGCGCTGCAGGGCGAGAGGATCGCCGCCCGTCGCGGGATGAGTCCGGTGACGAAGGCCAGGCGGGGGTCGCCCCATGCCGCCTGGGTGCGGTCGTAGGCGCGGGCCAGCCGCAAGCCGTCGCGGCCGAGCAGGTTTAGGCGGATGCTCGGCCGGTAGCTGGTGGCGGTGAGCAGCGCCACGAAAGCCGGGAACGCGGTCAGCTTGCGCGCGAGCGCGTCCAGCGCCGGGGTTGGCCGCGGCGCCGGCACGGTGCGGATACGGGTGCAGAAGGTGGACCCGTGACCGAGCGCGCGGGCCTGCTCGTAGGCTGGGCGGATAGCGGCGGTCTGTTCCATCGTGCCATGCACGAACACGGTCGTCGTATGGCCGGGACTGTTCCATCCCGGAGCGTCGAACTCGAAGGTATGCAGTTCGATGGGCCAGCGCCGGGTTGCACGGCGAGCCTGGGCTGCACGCTGGCAGGCGCATCGGGGCATGGCGGGGTCCTTTCAGGAGAGGGTGGATGGCGTGGGGACAGGCGATGGCAAGGGCGTCGGCGCCGTCGCGGTGCCGATGGCGGCGTCGATCGCCTCGATCAGCTCGCGCGGCACGTCGCAGCCCACGGCGGACCAGGCATCCGGCGAGGCGGCGATCAGGTGGGCGTGCGCCCAGGTGGCGGCGCAGGCCTCGCCGTGGGTCTGGAAGCTCGTCACGCTGGCGACGTGGCCGCCCTCGGGCCGGGCTGGCGGGATGCGATGGGATTGACGACGGAAAGGACGGCTGTTTGGCCGGCGCGGCGGTCAGACCGGGGTGGACGCCTCGGGGAAGTCGGGATGCAAGACCGGCAGGTCCGCCATCGGCGGCGCATCGACGTCCAGCACGACGTACTCGCAATCCCGCTGCCGAGCGGGACGCATCACTGCCGCCAGGTCGTCCGGGACCGGCGCGGCCGGGTCCTCGCTGGCGTAGGCGAACCAGCCGTGGCGGGTGCGGCCCCCAGGATCTCGGCGCGGCGGTTGGCCGGGTGCAAACCCTCCGGGTTTCACCGGGGTCGCGGACGGCTTCGTCACAAGTGATGCCGTCCAACCACGCCCATGTTTCGGCCGAAAGGTGGCCGCTGCACACGTCGAGGAACCGGCGCACGGTCATGCTCCGTGCTCCCGCTGCCCGACAGGTTGATCGAGGAGACTCCCGGCTTGCAGCCTGGTCGGTGCGGCGATCGCGTCGACCAGCGTGATCGGAACCGGAAAGCGCCGGCCCTCGTTGTTCTCGACCGTGACGCAGCCCGGCACGTCGGCGTCGTCCGACACGACCCGGAAGATGGCGAAGGCGGGATCGCCGGCCACGAAGGGGCGGCCTTCCGGTCCCGTCGCATACCGAAGTCCGACCCGCGTCGCCGCCATTCCGTGATCCTGGATGCCTGCGCCGCCTGTGTTCTTGAGCGCGTCCATGGCCTACGCTTCCTCATCGGGGATGGCCACGTGATCGCAGCCGCATCGCGCAAATTCTCCGCATTTCGCTGCGCTGCGCGTTTCGGCGAGGTCCCGGCCGTAGTCGATCCCGTCCATGCCGCTGCCGACGTGGTGGGACACTCCGGCGTCCGTGACGAAGACCGGCTCGCCGCACTCGCGGCACAGCATCTCGTCCGGCGTGGCCGACACGTCGGCCAAACGCGAGCGGAACTGGCCCACGATCGCGGGATCGGCTGCGATCAGGCTGTCGATGAAGCTCAGCAGCACGCTGACCTGGGTGTCCAAGGTCCAGCCCTCCGCGGCGGCGACCGGCTGCAGGATCGTCTCCGTCAGCACCGTGCACGCCTCGCCCATGCCGGTCCTTTCTTCAAGCCAGTGCTGGCAGTCCACCCAGCCCAGGCTTCCACGCCGGCCAAGGTCCCGCAACTGCGCACCTCCCCCAAAGGAGCTGATTCTTGGCTTGCTGCACGTCAGTGACCAATGGAAACCCCAGAGACATTCTCTAAACCAGAGTGATCGAAAACTGCTGATCAGCCGCTTACTGGTGCATCCGGCAAGTTGGTTGAGATTTCTGCCGGTGTGGTGCATTGAGCCAGGGGGTGGTTCTGCTTGGGAGCATGGCGATGACCATCCA
>CAXSEX010000581.1:0-2713 GCA_964236415.1 uncultured Acetobacteraceae bacterium
TCGACGACCGGGTGACCGGGCGGCTCAACGCCTTCAGCCCCGGCAGCCGCAAGACCCACGCCGACATCGACCCCTGCAGCATCAACAAGAACGTGCTGGTGGACGTGCCCATCGTGGGCGACGCGGGCCGGGTGATGGAGGCGCTGCTCGCCGCCTGGCACGCGGACGGCGCGCGGCAGGACCGGGAGGCGCTCGCGTCCTGGTGGCGGCAGATCGACGCTTGGCGCGCGGTGGACAGCCTCAAGTACGCCCAGGACCCCAGCCCCGGCGCCGTCATCAAGCCGCAGCACGCCATCCGCCGCCTGTATGAGATCACCCGTGAGACGGGGCGCGAGACCTTCATCTCCACGGAGGTCGGCCAGCACCAGATGTGGGCAGCGCAGCATTTCCGCTTCGACAAGCCGAACCGCTGGATGACCTCGGGCGGCCTCGGCACCATGGGCTACGGCTTGCCGGCGGCGATGGGGGTGCAGGTCGCCCATCCCGACGCCCTGGTGATCGACATCTCCGGCGAAGCCAGCGTGCAGATGAACATCCAGGAGATGGCGACGCTGGCGCAATACCGCCTGCCGGTGAAGGTGTTCATCCTGAACAACCAATACATGGGCATGGTGCGGCAGTGGCAGGAGTTGCTGCACGGCGGGCGCTACTCCGAAAGCTACTCGGAAGCCCTGCCGGACTTCGTGAAGCTGGCGGAGGCGTTCCACGGCGTCGGCCTGCGCGCCACCGGCGTCGATGACCTGGACCGGGTGATCCGGGAGATGATCGCCATCGACCGCCCGGTGATCGCCGACATCTGCGTGGACCAGAAGGAGAACTGCTTCCCGATGATCCCGTCCGGCGCCGCGCACAACGAGATGATCCTGGGGCCGGGGGACCAGGACCGCACGGCGGCGATCACCGACGAGGGGCTGATGCTGGTCTGATGCCCGAAGACACACCCCACCCCGCGGCGCCGCCCACCTATTCCGGCCCCACCTTCTCCGGCAAGGAGGCGGCGGCGCTGCCCCGGCGCTCCGCCACTATCTCCGTGTTGGTGGACAACGAGAGTGGCGTGCTGGCCCGGGTCATCGGCCTGTTCGCCGGGCGCGGCTACAACATCGACAGCCTGACGGTGGCATCCGTCGATGCCGGCGGCAGCCGCAGCCGCATCAACATCGTGACCAGCGGCACCGACATGGTGATCGAGCAGATCAAGGCGCAGCTCGCCCGCCTGGTGCCGGTGTACCGCATCGCCGAGCTGTCGCAGGAAGGCCCGCACTTGGCGCGGGAACTGGCCATGGTGAAGGTCATCAGCGACGGCGCCAACCGGGCGGAGGCGATGCGCCTTGCCGAAGCGTTCCGCGCCCGGGTGATCGACGCGACGGTGGAAAGCTTCGTGTTCGAGCTGACGGGCGGCACGCAGAAGCTGGACAGCTTCATCGAGCTGCTGCGCCCGATTGGCCTGGCGGAGGTCAGCCGTACTGGGATCGCCGCCATCGCACGCGGCACGCGGACGCTGTCGGCCGACCCTTGGCCGGGATGATGGAAACAGGTCAATTTGATGGAACGCGGCTCAATCCGCTAAGCAGAAGGCCGCCCACTCTTGCGGTCACCCATCTTGGTTTGGAAGCGTGCCGATGACCACCATGATCTCCGAGCTGTACGAAGCGTTGAAGGAAGCGGACGTTTCCGACGCCACCGCACGAAAGGCGGCTGAAGCCGTTGCGGCCTATGAAGCCCGCTTCGCTTCCTTGGACTTGAAGATCGAGCGTATGGACGGTCGGCTGACTTTGATTCAATGGATGCTGGCTTTGCTGATCGGCGGCGTGGCCAGCCTCGTTCTCAAGGCATTTGCCTGACCGCCTTTGTCGCCTTGATGTGGAAACAAGCATTCAGGACAGGCCAGCGTCACTTATGGAAGGCTGGCCAGGAGCGCATCAACCTGACTAGCCAGGCACAGCCAAGCCGCTAAAACGCACGCCTGCATTCACAAGGACTTCAACCATGCGCGTTTACTACGACCGCGACGCCGACGTGAACCTGATCAAGGGCAAGAAGGTCGCGGTGATCGGCTACGGCAGCCAGGGCCACGCCCACGCCGCCAACCTGAAGGACAGCGGCGCGTCCGAACTGGCGGTCGGCCTGCGCCCCGGCTCGGCGGGCGTCGCCAAGGCGGAGGCCGCCGGCATCCGCGTCATGGACCCGGCCGACGCCGCCCGCTGGGCCGACGTGGTCATGGTGCTGACGCCGGACGAGGGGCAGGGGGACTTGTACCGCGAGAAGCTCGGCCCCAACATGAAGCCCGGCGCGGCGCTCGCCTTTGCCCACGGGCTGAACGTGCACTTCAACCTGCTGGACCCGCGCCCGGACATCGACGTGTTCATGATCGCGCCCAAGGGGCCGGGCCACACGGTGCGCAGCGAATACCAGCGCGGCGGCGGCGTGCCCTGCCTGGTGGCGGTGGCGCAGGACCCGAGCGGCAACGCGCTGGACGTGGCGCTCAGCTACGCCAGCGCCATCGGCGGCGGCCGGGCTGGCATCATCGAAACCACTTTCAAGGAGGAGTGCGAGACCGACCTGTTCGGGAGCAGGCGGTGCTGTGCGGCGGCCTGGTGGAACTCATCAAGGCCGGCTACGAAACGCTGGTGGAGGCCGGCTACGCGCCGGAGATGGCGTATTTCGAGTGCCTGCACGAGGTGAAGCTGATCGTCGACCTCATCTACGAGGGCGG
>CAXSEX010000582.1:0-2708 GCA_964236415.1 uncultured Acetobacteraceae bacterium
GGGCGAGCCTCATCGTGGGCACGGCGGACACGCTGGCGTTCGACCCGGTGCGCGGCGTGCTGGACATCGAGGGGCGGGACCTGTCGGCCGGGATGGTCGAGGCGCAGGCGAGCGAGACGTTCGCCAAC
Source organism: uncultured Acetobacteraceae bacterium (assembly GCA_964236415.1). Classification (GTDB taxonomy): domain Bacteria; phylum Pseudomonadota; class Alphaproteobacteria; order Acetobacterales; family Acetobacteraceae; genus CAHJXG01. Next base: position 129 of record CAXSEX010000582.1, read on the forward strand.
CGCACCGCGAGCGAGATCGTCGAGCTGATCGCGGCCCGGCACGGCTTGGCTGCCGACGTGCAGCGGACGGGCACGGCGGTGGGGCGCTACTACCAGGCGGAGCACGACCGCCTGGCGCTCGGCCAGTTCGCCCGGGCGGTGACGGAATGGGATCTGCTGGCGTTCCTTGCGAGCCAGGAAGGGTTCGACCTGTTCATGCAGGGCGGCACCCTGCGCTTCGGCCCGCCGGACGGGGACGCCATGCCGCTGCGGGTGCAGGATTGCCTGAGCCTGCAGTTGGAGCACGCGCTGGGCCTTGCGCAGTCGGTCGAGGTGACGGTGCGGAGCTGGGGCACGCGCGCCGGGGCGTCGGTCTCGCACACGGCGCGGCGGGGCGGCGGGGGCGGCGGGGTGCGGCGTCATGCCTTGGTGCGCCCGAACCTGGACGCCGTGCAGGCGCAGCGCGTGGCGGAGCGGGCGCTGGCCGACCTGCAATGCCACGAATGGACGGCGCAGGCGTCCATGCCGGGCGAGCTGGGCTTGTCGGCGCGGAGCCGGGTGTCGCTGCTTGGCACCGGCACGGAGTGGGACCGGGACTACGCGGTGGCGGAGCTGAGCCGGCATTTGGACGCGCGCCGGGGCTTCACCCAGCGTTTGTGCTTAAGGGGGGCGTGATGGACCGTCTGCTCAACGCGATCAAGGCGCATTCCGGCGCACAGGACCTGGCGGCGGGCCAGCCGCGTTTCGGCACCGTGACCTCCGTGGACCCGGCGGCGGCGACCGCGCGGGTGCAGCTGCAGCCGGACGGCGTGCTGACGGGGTGGTTGCCGGTGCTCAGCCCCTGGGTGGGGGCTGGGTGGGGGCTGTCCTGCCCGCCGTCGCCGGGCGACCAAGTGCTGGTGCTGCCGCAGGAAGGCGACGCGGAGCATGGGGTGATCGCGGGGCGCGCGTGGAGCGCGCAGGCGCCGGGTCCGGCGACGCCGGTGGGGGAGATCTGGCTGACGCACCGGAGCGGGAGTTATTTGCGGCTGCTGAACGACGGGACGGTGGCGGTGCGGGGGGACCTGCATGTGGAGGGGGATGTTTACGACCGGCGGGGATCGCTGGACGGGCTGCGGCAGACCTACAACGGGCACCGGCACCCGGACCCGCAGGGCGGGATCACGGGGCCGGCGGACCCGGCGGCTGGCAAGGGAGGGGGGAAGGCCGGCTGACGGCACTGACGGTTGCGCCCGATCGCCGGTTCGGCTGATTGTCGCGGTCGCGGGTTGACTGGGAAGGCCGAAGTCCATGGAGCGAGACGTTGCGATCCGGATTGACGGGATGCTCAGCGGCGTCCTCGCGTCCATGAACGGCATCGCGCATTACATGAGAAACAACCTGTCCGAAGAGGAATACAAATCCCTCATCGGGATGGTTGGGGCAACGATGGGCGAGGCCATCGAGTTCTCTTCCCTGCTCCACAAGATGTTCCCGGACATCGTGCCGAAGGAACTCGACCCAAATTTCGGTGCTTCGCCACGGAACGGGACATAGCGGTCCGGCTTGATGAGACGGGCATCGGGACGGCAGGTTTCTTCGACTTAAGGCTGCGGACTGCTGGATGCCGTTCGGCACCAAGCGCCCCGCCTCAACAGCCCTCTTGCGACGGGTGAAAACCTGCTTTCCCGACGGAAAAGCTTGCGCAAACGCCCCAAGAATCCGATCACTCCGCCATAGGATGCCGATGCCCATGCGGCGCGGCTGAATTCCGCAACAACTGACGGCTTCAATCTGTTCGGCCCGGCGAAGGCTAGCCCCGCTGTGTTGCGGGCGCCGGACGGCGGCGCCGGCTTGGTGCGCCGTTCCTGGCCAGAAACAGCATCCTGTTCGACGTGGCGGCCCTCTTGGAGCCGAACGGCCGCACGCGGGATCGGAGGCGATGCAATGGACGGAACAAGAGACGAGGCGACAAGGGACGAGACCATGCCCTATGGCGTTGACACCATCCGGCTGCGCATCACCTTCCCGGCCGCCCCGGTGTTGGTGGACGGGCGGGGCCGAGTGGGACGCGCGGGAGGCGGCCGCGGCTGCGCAGGCCAGTGCGGGTTCCAGCCTGCGCGCGACGTTGGACCGAGTCATCGCTGCGGTGGAGGCTCGTGCAGTCAAGGCGCAAGGCGGCGTGCAGCTTGCGCAGGCCGAGCCTCCCCCCGAGAACGAAACCGCCCGGCGGGCCGAGCCGAACAGCGAGGGTCGGAGCCTTCCCGAGTTAGGCCGGGTCGGGCGCTACAGCAACCTGCGCTCTCAACTCCAGGAGATTGATCCCGACAACCCTTTGCTTCAGACCCTTGCCGACCCGAAAACCTATGTGCCGACCGAGGCCGACATCGAAGCCATGAGGCTGGAAGTGGCTCGTGCGCGTGCCCGGCCGCCGGCATCGCAGGGACCGGTGAACACGTTTGCCGATCCGGGCGGGCCGGTGCCGCGGCTGACCGCGGGGCCGACCGACTACAGCGGCTTACTGCCGCCCGTAGCCGGGAGCAACCGCGGCCTCGTATTCGTGCCTGAGAGCCTGTTTGACCGGATTGGCCAGTTGCGCGTTGTCGGTCCGCAAGGAGGCGA
>CAXSEX010000583.1:0-2701 GCA_964236415.1 uncultured Acetobacteraceae bacterium
CTCAGCCGCAAACGGCTTTGCCGTTTCGGCGACTTCGCGTTTCGGCAAGGCCACCATCGGCTCGCGCCGTCCGCTGCGCTCCCAGGCATCGCGCCCGAGCTGCGGCTGCGCCTCCATGAAGGCCACCGCCGCGCGGACCCGCTCCATCCGGGCCAGGCGCGCCGAAAGCGCCCCTGCCGCCTGCTCGGCCTGGGCGGCCTCCTTGGGACTGCGCGGCAGCAGCAGGCGCGACTTGAGCCAGGTCAGCCACGCCGCCATGACCAGCCAGTCGGTCGCGCGCTGGAGGCCGACGCGGTTCAGGTCCTCCGTCGCCGCCAGGTATTGGTCCGTGAGGTCGAGGATGGACATGCGGGCCAGGTCCACCGCCTGCCGGCGCGCGAGGTGCAGCAGAAGGTCGAGCGGCCCCTCGAACCCATCCAGGCGCAGCAGCACCGCGTCCGGCGCACCCTCGGCCCTTGCGGGATCAGGCGGCGCCGTCAGCGGGGCTGTATCGGCGGACAGGGCGTGCCTGGCCCGTGCTGGACCGTGTCGCCGCGGCGCGGTGCCCTGGCCGGTGCACTGGGCGCCGCGGGCCCGTAATCCGGCCGCAGGTCGAAACACAGCCCAGGCCATCGGGCACGCAGGTGCGCCAGCGCGCGCCACGGCGACCAATCGGCGGAATGGAAGCGGTAGCAAGCCGCCTGGCCGGCGGGCAGATGGCGCACCCCGGCGGCACGAGGCGCCTCCTCCGCCACGCCGCGCAGCGGCCAGGTCGTGCCCCAATGCTCCCACAGCCAAGCTTCCGCCCCGGCCGCGTCCGGCCCGAGTTGCAGCACCTCCGCCGGCACCGGCACCAGCGCGTGCAGGTCAAGCGGCAGGAGGGGGTGCTGCCCGGGGGCCTGCGCCTGCAGGGTTTGGACAGCGGCGGCGAGCTGCCCGGCCAGGATGTGCGCGCCCTCGACGGAGATGCCGCACCGGTCGGGCGGCAGCGCCACGAGCTGGCCGAACCAGCCCTCCTCCAGCTCCGAAGCACGCAGCGGCCAGGGGATGAGGCCCGGGCCGGCCGCGGCGGCGCGGAAGGCCGCCAGCGGCGCGACGGGCCCGGTCACCAGCAGGCGGTGGGCGAGCCAGTCCGGCGTCGGCAGGCACAGGGCAGTGGAGGCGCGCGGCCTCGCCGAAACGCGAGGTTGCCGAAACCGCGCAAACGGCTCCGCCGTTTCGATGCCCTCCGGCGTTTGCGGCTGAGTTTGCGGCTGGGCCGGCGGCGCTGCCGGCACCGGCTCGGCAGGCCCGGGCTGCGGCCCCGGGACCGCGTGCGAAGGCGGCCGTCCCCGGGGCCGCTTGGAGGGCGGAGCCTCCGGCCATCCCCGACGGTTCGCCCCACGGCGCCGCGGGCCGCTGGCCTTCACCGCCGCTACAGCCCGAGCAGCTTGGCAGGGCTATCCTGGCCCAGCCGCGCCCGGCGCACGTAGCCGCGCATGGTCTTCAGGTCGCGGTGCCGGGTGTGCGCCATGATGTGCTCGTCCCGCGCGCCCGCCTGGTAGGCCTCGGTGACGAACCCCGCCCGCAGCCCATGCGGGCTGAGCCGCTCCAGGCCCGACACCTTCAGCCCGGCCCGTGCTGCGCGGCGAAGCAGGATCTGGCGCACCGCGTCGGGGTGCAGCGCCCCCTCGGACAGGTTGCCCCAGCGGTCGATCTTGCGGAACACCGGCCCGTATCGGCAATCCGCCGCCGCCATCCAGGCTTCCAGCGCGCGCACCGGGCAGGTATCCTGCCCCTTGCCGCGGGGCAGGCCGATCCAGTCGCCCTCTCCCGTCTGGTCGCCCTTGGCGCGCGGCAGCAGCAGCCGCAAGGAGCCGTCGCTCCGGAAATCCAGGTGCTCGCGCCCCACCGCGACCAACTCCGACCGGCGCAGGGCGGCGGCGAGGCCCAGGAGAAGCAGCGCGCGGTCCCGCAGGCCGGTCAGCCCCACGTCGCACGTCGCCACGAGCCGCTTGACCTCGGGCGAGGCGATCGCGGCCGCCTGCCGGGCCGGCACCCCGTGCCGGCGACCCATGCCGCGCAGCGTGGCCCGGATCAGCGGGTGCGCGGGGATCCACGCCTCGCCGGCGAGCTTGTGTCGCTGGCCAATGGCGACCAGGCGGCGCCGGATGGTGGCGCGGCTGCGGGTCTGGGCCATGGAGGACAGGTAGGCCGCGATGCAGGCGGGAGCGGCCGGGAGCGGCGCCCAGCCCGCGTCGCGGCACCAGGCCTGGTAGTGGGCCCAGTCCGCCTCGTAGGCGCGCAGGGTGGCTTTGGACAGCGCCTCGCGGGCGTAGCCGTGCGCGGCGTCCAGCGCGGCGAGTCCCGTGCCGGTCGGCGCCGACCCGGGATGGTGGTCACGCGCCTCCCCCACGCCCTGCGCGGAGCCGGTCGGCGTCAGTGAGGTTCGGTTTCCCTCCGCTGGCAAGGCTGGGCAATGGGTTTCTTGATCCGGGGTGAGCGCCATAGGCACGAGTTTGCGGGTCCGATTATGGCAGATCAACACGTAAATACATCACACGCGATAATTAAGCGTTATCGCGTGTGAGCCGAAGCCCACCCGATCCAGCGAACCCAGGACCGGTCAGGCCGTATCAGAACCGTCGGAACCGCCTGAAAAGCCGTCCGCAGCCGGCGCAGGTCCCTCGCCTGCCCTACCGGCCCCGGCCAGCAACGACAGCCCCGCGCCCGGCAGGTCACG
>CAXSEX010000584.1:0-2701 GCA_964236415.1 uncultured Acetobacteraceae bacterium
GTCGGCCAGCATGTGGCGCTTGGACATGTGCTCGATGGCTTGCAGGTGGGAGAAGCCAGTCGGGCGGATCTTGCAGCGGTATGGGCGGTTGCTGCCGTCCGCAACCAGGTAGACGCCGAACTCGCCCTTGGGGCTTTCCGTCGCGGTGTAGGTCGCCCCGGCTGGGATGTGGTACCCTTCCGTGTAGAGCTTGAAGTGGTGGATCAGCGCCTCCATCGAGCGCTTCATCTCCTTGCGGCGCGGCGCGGTGAACTTGCGGTCCTCGATCTTGACCTGGCCGGGCTGCATCCGCTCCAGGCACTGCTGGATGATGTACACGCTCTGCCGCATCTCGGCCATGCGGACCAAGTAGCGGTCGTAGCAGTCGCCATTGCGCGCCACAGGGATGTCGAACTCGACCTGTTCGTACATGTCATAGGGCTGCGACTTGCGGAGATCCCAGGGCACGCCGCTGGCGCGCAGCGGCGGGCCGCTGAACCCCCAAGCCAGCGCCTCCTCCGGCGACATGACGCCGATATCGACGGTGCGCTGCTTCCAGATGCGGTTGCTGGTCAGCAGCTGCTCCAGTTCGTCGATGAACTTCGGGAACGTGTCGGCCCAGGCGGCGATCTGCTCGGCCAAGCCGGCCGGCAGGTCGCGGGTCACGCCGCCCACGCGGAAGTAGTTGCTGTGATAGCGGGCGCCGGACACCTCCTCGTAGAAGCGCAAAATCTTCTCACGCTCCTCGAAGCCCCACAGGCTCGGCGTGATCGCGCCCACGTCGAGGGCGTAGGTCGTGACGTTCAGCAGGTGGTTCAGTATGCGGGTGATCTCCGCATACATCGTGCGTATCCAACGGCCGCGCTCCGGCGCCGCGATGCCGAGCAGCTTTTCCTGCGCCAGGATCCACGTGTGCTCCATGCACATCGGGCTGACGTAATCCAGCCGGTCGAAATACGGCAGCGCTTGCAGGTAGGTCTTGTGCTCAATCAGCTTCTCGGTGCCACGGTGCAGCAGGCCGATATGCGGGTCCGCACGCTCCACCACCTCCCCGTCCATTTCGAGGATCAGGCGCAAGACGCCGTGCGCCGCCGGGTGCTGCGGGCCGAAGTTGATGGTGTGGTTGTCGACCTCGATCACCTTGGTCGTGCTGACCTTGTCCTCGCCCGGCGTGGTCGGGTGGGTGCCGTCGAAACCGTGGGTCTGGATACCGTCTGGCATCACTTGCTGTCCTTCATGGCACCCGCCTTCATCGCAACCGTGTTCCCGGCTGCGGCTTGGCGGTCGGTATGGGCCTTCTCGTCGCCGGGCAGGGTCACCATGCCCTCCCAAGGCGAGACGAAATCGAAATTGCGGAAATCCTGGGTCAGCGTCACCGGCTCGTTCACGACGCGCTTCTGGTCCTCGTTGTAGCGGACCTCGACGTAGCCGGTCAGCGGGAAGTCCTTGCGCAGCGGGTGGCCGCTGAAGCCGTAGTCGGTCAAGATGCGGCGCAGGTCCGGCTGGTCGGCGAAGGTGATGCCGAACAGGTCCCAAGCCTCGCGCTCGAACCATGTCGCCACCGGCCAGAGCTTGTGGACGCTGGGCACCGGCGTCCCGGCGCTTGCCGGCGCGATAACGCGCACGCGGCTGTTCAGTGACACCGAAAGCAGCATGTAAACCACGTCGAACCGTTCCGGACGCTCCGGCCAATCGACCCCGCACAGCTCCATGAGCTGCTCGCAGGAGAACCGGGGATCGTCCCGCAGCGCCGTCAGCACCGCCACCAGGTCGGCGCGGCCGACGTGCAGCACCACCTCGCCCCCCTCCAGGCCGCCGCGCACGACGCCGGGCAGGGCGCTGGCCTGCTGCGCCAGCAGCGCCGGGCCGGTGAGCGCCGGTGCCGCCTCCGGCAATGCGGTCTCGTCAGCCACGCAGGACGGTCCCGGTCCGGCGGATCTTCTTTTGCAACTGCATGATCCCGTAAACCAACGCTTCCGCGGTGGGCGGGCAGCCCGGCACGTAGATATCCACCGGCACGATGCGGTCGCAGCCGCGCACCACCGAGTAGCTGTAATGGTAGTAGCCGCCGCCGTTGGCGCAGCTTCCCATGCTGATCACCCAGCGCGGCTCCGGCATTTGGTCATAAACCTTGCGGAGCGCCGGGGCCATCTTGTTGGTGAGCGTCCCGGCCACGATCATCACGTCCGACTGGCGCGGGCTGGCCCGGGGGATGATGCCGAAGCGGTCCAGGTCGTAGCGCGGCATGTAGGCGTGGATCATCTCGACCGCGCAGCACGCCAGGCCGAACGTCATCGGCCAAAGGCTGCCGGTGCGCGCCCAGTTCACGATCTTGTCGAGGTTGGCCACCACGAAGCCCTTGTCGGCCACCTCGCCCGTAATGCCTTTGATGACGGCATCCTGCTCCGGGAGGACGACGCAGTACTGGCCGAACGCCCCGTCGCCCCGATAGGCGCCGTGGCGGGACCGCCAGAACTGGTAGCCATAGCCCTGGTCCCAGTCGCTCCGGGGGCTGCTGCCGTTGGAGGTCTGGCGGGCGGTGGCCTCCGCGACCCAGGCGGCGGGGATGAGCTGCTTGCCCTTCCAACGTCCCTTCTGGAGGTAGAGCTGGCCGAACTTGGCGATGTCCTCGGTGCGGACGAACAGCCCCCACCCGCCGAGGCTGACGCCCTGCGGGCTGGCGTCCCACCGCGGGTCGGCGATGCCCAGCGGCTCGAACAGC
>CAXSEX010000585.1:0-2698 GCA_964236415.1 uncultured Acetobacteraceae bacterium
CGGATTTGCGCGAGCACGGCGGGATCGCCCCGCTCCTCCCCGGCCAGCACGACGGCGGGATCGCCGGGCATGAGCTGCTGGAGCGCGAACACCAGGATGCTGACCAGCAGGATGGTCGGCAGGACCTGCAGCAGCCGGCCGCCGAGATGGCTGCGCATGGCTACTTCGCCAGCCCGACGCCTTGCAGCCGGATCAGGCCGTCCGGCACCGGGCGGAACCCGGTCACGCGCGCCGACATGCCGACGACGTTCTTGGGAGTGTTCAAGTATATGATGGGTAGGTCCTTGCTCAATTGCTCCACGACCTGATCATACAGCGTGCGCCGGCCCGCCACGTCCTGCACGACCCGGGCTTGGTCCAGCAACGCATCCACTTTCGGGTTGGCATACTTGCCGTCATTCTGCCCGCCGTCGCTGTGCAGGAAGCTGAACAGGTTGCCGTCCGGATCGACCCGGCCGGACCACATGAGCGCGAACGCCTCGTACTCTCCCCGGTTAGCCGCCGCCAGCGCCGAGGCAAACTCGGATGCGGTGATCTTCACGTCGAATCCGGCTTCGGCCGCCATTGCTTGGATGATTTCGCCCGCCTGCCGCTGGTCCGGGTTGTTCGGCACTGTAAGCGCGACCGGCACCGGCAGCGCCACCCCAGCCTCCTTCAGCAGTGCCTTAGACCGCCCCACGTCCCGTTCATGCGGCTGCAAGGCCTTGTCGTAATAAGGGCTGCTGGGCGAAAGACCTTGCGACACAGGCGTGTAGAGGCCGTTATAAACCACTTGGTTGATTGCTGCCTTATCCAGCGACAGCTCGAACGCCTGGCGCACGCGGGCGTCGCTGCCGAGCGGCGTCTTGGCCCGTGGGCCGTTGCCCACGTTAATGGTGATGTACGAGTAACCCAAGTTGTCCGAGGTCACGAGCCGCAGCCGCGAGTTGCTGCGCACCGCGTCCGCATCGGTCGGCAGGATCTGCTCCGACAGCTCGATGCTGCCCGCCTGCAAGTTCGCCAGGCGGATGGAGCTGTCGGGGATCGGCAGGTAGATCACCCGGTCCAGCTTGATCGCCTCGGCATCCCAGTACTGGGGAAACCGCTCCAGCACGATGCGGTCCTGCGGCACCCGCTCCACGAAGCGGAACGGCCCGGCGCAGACCGGGTGCAGGCCGAAGTCCTTGCCCGCCGCCTCCGCCGCCTTGGGCGACACGACCATGCCGGCGCGGTCCGTCAGTTGCGACACGAACGGTGAGGATGCGGTTTTCAGCACGATGCGGACCGTGAGCGGGTCCACCGCCTCGACCCGGTCCATGACGTTGATCTCGCTGCGGCGGAAGCTGCCCTGCATGGAAAGGTGGCGCTCCAGCGAGTACTTGACCGCCGCCGCGTCGAGCTTTTCGCCGTCATGGAACACGACGCCGGGCCGCAGCTTGACGAGGAGGTTCGTCGGGTCCGTCCACTCGTAGGACAGCGCCAGTTGCGGCACGATCTCCAGCTTCTCATTGATGTCGAACAGCTTGTCGCACAGCCCGGCAAACGCGATGCGCCCGACGTAGGTGCGGGCCAGCGTGGGGTCCAGGATGTCCGGGTCCTCGCGCAGCGCGATGCGCAGCGTTTGGGCATGGGCGGTGCCCGTCAGCGTCGCTGCCAAAAGAACCGCGAGGATCGGTCTGCGCATCGTCAACTCTCCTGTTCCCGCGCACCCATGCCGGGCGCGAGAGACGCTGGCAAGCGGCGGCGGACCGGGCTACACCGGGTTTTCCAGAAGACTGTGCAAACCATGCGCCACCACCGGATCGCTTCCATTCCCGCCGACGGCATCGGGCCGGAGGTGATCGCCGCCGGGCTGGAAGCGTTGGAGGCGGTCGCGGCCCGGGACGGCGGGTTCCGGTTGCAGGTGGACCACCTGGATTGGGGGTCCGAGCGGTTCCGCCGCACCGGCGCGCTGATGCCGGTGGATGGGCTGGAGCGGCTGCGCGCCGCCGACGCCATCCTGTTCGGCGCCGTGGGCGCGCCCGACATCCCGGACCACGTGACGCTGTGGGGCCTGCGCCTGCCGATCTGCCAAGGGTTCGACCAGTACGCCAACGTCCGTCCCACCCGCATCCTGCCCGGCGTCACCAGCCCGCTGCGCGGCGTAGGCCCAGGCGACCTCGACTGGCTGATCGTGCGGGAGAACAGCGAGGGCGAGTATGCCGGCCATGGCGGGCGCGCCCACCGCGGCCACCCGGAGGAGGTCGCGACCGAGACCGCCATCTTCACCCGGCGCGGCGTCGAACGGATCATGCGCTTCGCCTTCGAGGCCGCGCAGAAGCGCCCACGCAAGCTGCTGACCGTCGTGACCAAATCCAACGCCCAGCGCCACGGCATGGTGTTCTGGGACGAGATCGCGGCCCTGGTCGCCGCGGAATACCCGGACGTGACCTGGGACAAGGAGCTGGTGGACGCCATGACCACCCGCATGGTGCGCCGCCCCGGCAGCATCGACACGGTGGTGGCGACCAACCTGCACGCCGACATCCTGTCGGACCTCGCGGCGGCGCTGGCCGGATCGCTCGGCATCGCGCCCACCGGCAACGTCGATCCGGAGCGCCGCTACCCCAGCATGTTCGAGCCGATCCACGGCAGCGCCTTCGACATCACGGGCAAGGGCATCGCCAACCCCGTCGCCACCTTCTGGACCGCATCGATGATGCTGGACCACCTGGGCGAG
>CAXSEX010000586.1:0-2688 GCA_964236415.1 uncultured Acetobacteraceae bacterium
AACTCCGACAGCACGCGCGTGTTGGCCGAGGCGCAATGCGGGCACGCGACCTCCTGCACGCCGAACAGCCCTCAGCGCCCGCCGCCCGGCTTTGGCAGGGCCACGCCGTACTCGCGCAGCTTGCGCCGGCCGTCCTCCGTCATCCAGTCGGTCGTCCAGGCCGGGGACAGCACCGTCTGCACCTGCCCGCCCGGGACGCCCGCGCGTTCCAGCGCCATCTCGATCTCCAATTGGATGGTGGTCATGGCCGGGCAGCCGGAGTAGGTGGGCGTGATCGTCACCTCCACCTGGCCGTCCCTAACGGCGACGGCGCGCAGCACGCCGAGGTCGGCGATGGTCAGCACCGGGAGTTCCGGGTCGCACACGGCCTCGACCGCTTGCGGCGCCCGCAGGCGCAGCGCCTCGGCCTCCGCGTCTGCCGGGGTCACCACGCGGCTCCCGGAAAGGTGCGCTGGATGTGCTGCATGGTGCTGAGCAGGTGGCCGAGGTGCTCGCTGTGCCGCCCGGTTCGCCCGCCGCTCTGCATCCATTGGTCCTTGGTCCGGGTCAGCGTGGCGCGGGGCAGCACGGCGCCGAGCGTATGGTCTCAGGCGTCCCGGAGCGTGGCCGGGTCGATGGCCAGGTGTCCGTCCACAAGGGTGCGCTCGCCGGCGTCGCACTCGAACATCTCGCCCGTGTAAGGCCAAAGCAGGTCCACCGCCTCCTGCACGCGGGCGTGGCTTTCCTCCGTGCCGTCGCCCAGGCGGATCACCCACTCGGACGAGTGGCGGAGGTGGTAGGCGCTCTCCTTCTCTGACTTGGCGGCGACGGCGGCGAGTGTGGCGTCGTGGCTTTCCGTCATCGCGCGCCAGTACAGGTCCGCGAAAGCGGAGTAGAACAGCTGCCGCATCATGGTCTGCCCGAAGTCGCCGTTCGGCTGCTCGGCCAGCAGCAGGTTGCGGTACTGCGGCGCGTCCCGCAGAAAGGCGAACGTGTTCTCGTCGTTGCCCGCGGCCTCCATCTCGGCCGCATAGGCGTAGAGCGACCGCGCCTGCCCGATCAGGTCGAGGCCGATGTTGCCGAGCGCCATATCCTCTAGTTGAGAATGGACGAGTACTTGGCCTTGCCCGCCAGCAGGTCGTCGAACATCTCCTCGCGGCTCCGGCCGAGCGTTTCGGCCGCGGCATAAAGGTATAGTCCGTAGCCGGCCTCGTCCTGCACCTTGGCGAGCAGGGTGGCCTTGCGCCGCAATGTCGGCGCGCGGGTGACCCAGTTGCCTTCCGGCAGCATGCCGATGATCTCGGAATGGGCGTGCCGGGAGATCTGCCGGGTGAGCGTCCGGCGGTAGGCTTCCGGCATCCAGTCGTTCGCCTCGATCCGCTCTTCCCCGTCAACCCTGTCCTGGAAGCGCGCCGCCAGCCCGGCATCCTCCGCAGCCTTCGCTGGGGCGCCAGCGTCAGGGTTGGACAAGCCTTGCGCGTACATGACGGCCTCCGTTGCTCGCTGCCAAGAAACGTCTGCCGGGGCCGAAAAGGCAAGGCTTGCCCATTCCACCAGTCCTGATCACGACAGCCGGTCGATCCCCTCGGCCGTGCTGAACGCGAGGCCGCCGTGCGCGAGAACGGCCACCACGCGCGGGCTGTCCCCAGGTATCACCAGGACGATGTCGGCGCGCTTGCCTTCGGCCAGGCTTCCCCGGTCCGTCAGCCCGGCCGCGGCCGCCGGGTTGGCCGACACCAGCGCCCAGGCGTCCCGCAGGTCCAGCAGGCCCCGGGCCGCCAGCAGGAACGGCGCCTGCCGCAGCGCCGGGTAGTAGTAGTCGCTGGTCATGATGCGGCAGACCCGCGCCTCCACCATGCGCGCCGCCGACCCCCAGCCCATGTGCGACCCGCCGCGGACGACGTTCGGACCGCCCATCAGCACCCAATCCCCCGCCGCGGCGGCGGCCCGGGCGACGGCGTCCGACATCGGGAACTCGCACAGCTGGGCGCCGTGCCGGCGGAAGCCGTCGCGCGTGGCGGTGCTGTCGTCGTCATGGCTCGCCATCGGCAGCCCGGCGGCGCGCGCGGCGGCGGCCATCCGCGCCTGGGCCGGCGCCACCTCGGCCCGGCGCGCGGCGGCGCGCTCGGCCAAGGCGCGGAACGCCGCCCCCGGCACGCCCGCGCGTTCGCTGTACTTCGCCAGCGCCGCCGGGTCGTCCAGCTTGCGCAGGATGGCGGGCGTATGGTCGTTGAACGCCAGCAGATGCACCCGCCCGGCGCCGATGGCGTCCAGCGCCAGGCCGAGCGCGTCGATGTTGAACGCTTCCCACCGCAGGTGCACGCGCATGTCGCACCGGCTTTGGGGCCGGGCCGCGTCCATGGCGTCGAGCAGGGCGGTCCAGGTCTCGGTGCCGCGCAGCCCGGGTTCCCAGGACAGCGTGACGCCGTGGAAGGCGGTGGTGATGCCGTTGGCGAGCAGCTGCGCCTCGGTGTCGGCGAGGGCGAGCGGGAGGGGGAAGCCGACGCCGGGGCGCGGCTGGATCTGCCGCTCGAACGCATCCCCGTGCAGGTCCACGATGCCGGGCAGCACCAGCAGGCCGCTGGCGTCCAGGCGGCGGGACGCCGGGCCGGGCGGCGCGATGGCGCCATCGGCGACCCGCAGGTCTGCGGCCGCAAACCCTTCAGGCAGCAGGCAGGCGCCGCCGGTGATGCTCAGGCTCATGCCGCC
>CAXSEX010000587.1:0-2681 GCA_964236415.1 uncultured Acetobacteraceae bacterium
CCGGACCAGTTGCAACGCGACGTTTATGGCGAGGTGATGGGCGCCTTGCACCAGGCGCGCAGTGGAAAAATCGGAACGGTCGAGGAAGGCTGGGATGTCCAGCTCGGCTTGATCGGCCACCTTGCCAAGATCTGGAACGAGCCCGACGACGGCATCTGGGAAACCCGGGGCGGACGCCAGCATTTCACGTATTCCAAGGTGATGGCCTGGGTCGCCTTAGACGCGATGATCAAGGACGTCGAGCAGCATGGGCTGGACGGGCCGGTCGACGAGTGGCGGTCCATCCGCGACGAGATCCACGCGACCGTTTGCCGCGAAGGCTTCAACCACGACAAGAACAGCTTCGTGCAGTATTTCGGCGCGGCCGTCCTGGACGCCAGCCTGCTGCTGATCCCCCTGGTTGGCTTCCTCCCACACGACGACCCGCGCGTGATCGGAACGGTTCAGGCGATCGAGCGGGACCTGGTCTCGGACGGGTTCGTGAAGCGCTATGAGACAACCACGACCAAGGACGGGCTGCCACCCGGGGAAGGTGCGTTCCTGGCCTGCAGCTTCTGGCTGGTCGACTGCATGCACATGCAAGGCCGGACAGACGAAGCCCGCGCGATGTTCGAGCGGCTGCTTGCGCTTCGCAACGAGCTTGGGCTGCTCAGCGAGGAATACGATCCCAAAGCCAGGCGCATGACAGGCAACATGCCCCAGGCCTTCTCGCATACCGCGCTGATCGGGAGCGCCATGAACCTGGCCGACTGTGGGCCGGCGTTGCAGCGCCAGGCAAAAGACCCCAAGGCGTAGCGCACAGCGCTCCAAAATCTTCCGAGGCGACGCCTACGCCGCTGCGTGCCGACCAGGATGCGGTTGCGGAAGCCGGTCAGCCCGAAACAAGGCAGGCATGTGCACGGCGGTGACAAACCAGGCCAATGGAGCGGCGGCATGGTGCTGACGCGGGCGGAGTAAAATCCGGCCATTGGTTAGGCTGTCCTTTTTGGGGGGGCGGCCGGGGATGTTTGCCGTGGAGGTCTACGCCGCCGTTCGACGTTTCGTATTCCTGGAAGGCCATAGCCGCCGTGAGGCGGCGCGGGTGTTCGGTTTGAACCGCGAGACTGTGCGGAAGATGTGCCGGTTTTCGCTGCCGCCCGGCTACACGCGGACGCTGCCGATTACGAAGCCCAAGCTGGGCGCGCTGTTGCCGGTGATCGATGCGATCCTTGAGGCGGACCAGAGCGCGCCGGCCAAGCAGCGGCACACGGCCAAGCGGATCTTTGAGCGGCTGCGCGACGAGCACGGCTTTGCCGGTGGCTACACCGTGGTGAAGGACTACGTGCGGATCGGCCGGGCACGAGGGCGCGAGACGTTCGTGCCGCTGTTCCATCCGCCGGGGCATGCGCAGGTGGATTTCGGTGAGGCTGTGGGCGTGATCGGCGGCGTGCGCCAGAAGGTCCACTTCTTCTGCATGGACCTGCCGCAGTCGGACGCGTGCTTCGTTCAGGCGTATCCGTGCGAGACAACCGAGGCGTTCCTCGACGGCCACGTCGCCGGGTTTGCGTTTTTCGGCGGCGTGCCGCTTTCGATCCTCTACGACAACCTCAAGATCGCGGTGGCGAAGATCTGCGGCGACGGCAAGCGCAAGCGGACGCGGGCGTTTACCGAGCTGGTCAGCCATTATCTGTTCGCCGACCGCTTCGGCCGCCCGGGCAAGGGCAACGACAAGGGCAAGGTTGAGGGCTTGGTTAAATACGCCCGCGCCAACTTCCTGACGCCGATCCCGGAGGCGGCAAGCTTTGACGCGCTCAACGCCAGGCTCGCCGAGTGCTGCCGGGCCCGCCAGGGCGACCACGCTGGGCGGCACGCCGAAACCATTGGCGAGCGGCTGGTGGCCGACCTTGCGGTGCTGCGCAGCCTGCCCGCGGTCCCGCTGGAGCCGTGCGAGAAGCGCGCGGGGCGGGCCTCGTCGACGTCGCTGGTGCGCTATCGTGGCAACGACTACTCGGTGCCGACGGTCTACGGCTTCCGGGACGTCGTGGTGAAGGGGTTTGTCGAGCAGGTGGTGATCCTGTGCGGCGGCGTAGTCGTGGCTCGCCACAAGTGGGCCTATGGCGAGGGCGAGTTCGTGGCCGACCCGCTGCACTACCTGGCGCTGATCGAGCAGAAGCCGAACGCGCTGGACCAGGCGGCGGCGCTGCAGGGCTGGGGCCTGCCGGAGGTGTTCCAGCATCTGCGCCACCTGCTCGAGGCGCGCATGGGGACCCGCGGCAAGCGCGAGTTCATCCAGGTGCTACGGCTGATGGAGGCGATGTCCAAGGAGATTGTGACGGCCGCGGTCACCGAGGCGATCCGGCTCGGCGTCATCGGCTTCGATGCGGTCAAGCTGATCGCGCTGGCGCGGCTGGAACGGCGGCCCGCCCGCCTCGATCTGGCGGCTTACCCGCATCTGCCCAGGCCGGCGGTGAGGACGACCGCTGCGGCCGACTATGCGGCACTGGTGCCACGGGTGGCCGCATGACTGCCCCGGACCCGCACCCGGCGGGCACCACGGGCGGCACGCCACAGGTGCTGCTGGCCCATCATCTCAAGCAGCTGAAGCTGCCCACGGTGCTGCGCGAGTACGACAAGATCGCTCGCGAATGCGCGCGCGACGGCGTCGATCATCCGCGCTACCTGCTGCGGCTGATCGAGCTCGA
>CAXSEX010000588.1:0-2678 GCA_964236415.1 uncultured Acetobacteraceae bacterium
GCCGCCGCCTTCGCAGCCGACCCAGCCGAGCGTACCGCCATGATCCTGGTGGGCCATGCCTTGCAGCCGGAGGGCTTTCGCGACAGCGCGCTTTACAGCCCCGATTACCCCCGGCGGTTCCGGGAGGGTGCGGCGTGAACCCGGTTGAAACCCGTCCGGCCCATCAGCGCGCCGGTCCGGTCGAACAGCACGATCTCCAACGCCGTATCCGTGCCGGCCAGCACCTCCGCCGCGGTGCGCCATGCTGCCTGGGCAACCACGTCCCCCAAGGGCACGCTCTCGGCGGCGGCGGCGGCGAACGCTTCGGCCACGGTGTTGGCGCCGGCGATCCGCTCGGCCAGCACCGGACTGGCGACCAACGCCGCAAGCGCCGGCAGGTCCGCCGAGCCGTGCCGGGAATGCAGGTCGAGCCGGCCCTGCGCCAGCTTGGTCATCTTGGCGACGCCGCCGGCGATGCTGACGCGCGGCACCGGGTGCCGCCGCAGGTACTTCAGCAGCGCCCCGGCGAAATCCCCCATCTCCAGCAGCGCCGTTTCCGGCAAGCTGTGCAGCGCCTGGATCGCCGCCTCCGACGTGCTGCCGGTGCTGCCGGCCACATGGTCGAGGCCGACAGCACGGGCCACGTCGATGCCGCGGTGGATGGTGTCGATCCAGGCGGCGCAGGAATACGGCACCACGATCCCCGTGGTGCCGAGGATCGACAGCCCGCCCACGATGCCGAGCCGGCCGTTCAGGGTCTGCGCCGCCAAGGTCTCGCCGCCGGGAATCGACAGCTCGACGACCGCATCCGGCGTGGGGGCAAGCTCGGCGAGCGCCGTGCGGATCATGGCGCGGGGCACCGGGTTGATGGCGGGATCGCCGGGCGGGACCGGCAGGCCGGGGCGGGTCACGGTGCCGACGCCGGGGCCGGCGCGGAACAAAACGCCGCCACCAGGTGGCCCAGCGGAAACGCGCGCGAACACCAGCGCGCCGTGCGTCACGTCCGGGTCGTCGCCCGCGTCCTTGACCACGCCTGCGGTGGCCGCGCCGGGTTCCAGCGCCGTTTCGGCGAGTGCGAACGACACGCGTTGCCCGCGCGGCAACGTGATCTCAACCGGGTCCGGGAAGTCGCCGGTCAGCAGGGCGGCGAAGGCGGCCTTCGCCGCCGCCGTGGCGCAGGCCCCGGTCGTCCAGCCCCGGCGCAGCGGTTGCATGTCTTCCACCACGCGAAGTATAGGGCCGGGGCGCAATGATGCCGAGGGGCCTCGTGGTCGGCGCCCCGCGGTCCGGGTCCGGCAAGACCACGGTGACGCTGGCGCTGGTCGCGGCGCTGCGCCGCCGGGGCGTGGCGGTGCGGGCCGCCAAGTCAGGGCCTGACTACATCGACCCCGCCTTCCACGCCGTCGCCAGCGGCGCGCCCGTGCTGAACCTCGATAGCTGGGCGATGCCGCCGCCGTTGCTCGACCACCTGGCGCACGAGGCCGCGGCCGGCGCGTCGGTCCTGGTCGTGGAATCCGCCATGGGCCTGTTCGATGGCGTCGCCGGGCCGCCTGGGCGCACCGGGGCGGCGGCGGACCTGGCCGCCCGGCTGCGCCTTCCGGTGCTGCTGGTGTTGGACGTGACCGGCCAGTCGCAGACCGCCGCCGCCGTCGCCCGCGGCTTTGCCACGCATGACCCGTCGGTTGCCGTCTGCGGCGTCGTGCTGAACCGCGTCGGGAGCGAGCGGCACCGCCTGGGCGCCACGGTCGCCATCGAGGCGGCCGGCCTGCCCGTGCTTGGCGCCCTGCCGCGTGACGCTTCGCTGTCCTTGCCGGAGCGCCATCTCGGCCTGGTGCAGGCGGCCGAGCACCCGGACTTGCCGGGCCTCCTGCACCGCTTGGCGGACAAGGCCGAGCAGCACCTCGATCTCGACGCGATCCTGCGGCACGCGGCGCCCGTGGCCGGTCCCGCCACACCAGCCGCCGCCTTGCCGCCGCCGGGCCAGTGCGTGGCGCTGGCGGCCGATGCCGCGTTCGGCTTCGTGTATGCCCACCTTCTCCAGGGCTGGCGTCGCGCCGGGGCCGAGATCGTCCGCTTCTCGCCCTTGGCCGACGAGCCGCCGCCGGAGTGCTGCGACGTGTGCTGGCTGCCCGGCGGCTACCCGGAGCTGAATGCCGCGCGCCTCGCCGCCGCCGGGCGGTTCATGACGGGACTTGCCCGGTTCGCGTGGACCCGCCCGGTGCACGGCGAGTGTGGCGGCCACATGGTGCTGGGACAGGGGATCGAGGACGCATCCGGCACCCGGCACGCCATGGCCGGCCTGCTCGGGCACGAGACCAGCTTCGCGCGCCGCAAGCTGCACCTAGGATACCGCGAAGCGACGCTGCTCGCCGACTCCCCGATTGGCATCGCCGGCGCCGTGGTCCGCGGGCATGAGTTCCACTACGCCAGCACGGTTGATCCCGGGAGCGATGCACCCCTGGCCCGCTTGCGGGACGCGGCCGGGGCAAGCCTGGGCGACGCGGGCGGGCGGCGCGGCCACGTCACCGGCAGCTTCTTCCACGTCATCGCCCCGGCGGCCTGACCGCGAGGCACCACGGATTTTCCGGCTGGGGCAACCGACCGGAACACCCTGCGTTCTGCCCCTCATCATCACAGGAGAAACGGCGATGGCGGCTTCAGACACTTTCAACGACGCGGCACAGGACGCCAAGGAGCAG
>CAXSEX010000589.1:0-2664 GCA_964236415.1 uncultured Acetobacteraceae bacterium
GAAGGACGTGGCTGCGATGCCCCGGCATTGGCGGCCAAGCCCTGCTCAGGGCCGCGACGCGCTACGGCATCCGACCCGTTCCCCTCGGGAAAGGGCTGTCTAGCAGCGGAAGGCCGTGCAGTTCCACCCCAGGAGCCGCCGGCAGGTCGCCAGGCCGCCCGGTTGCCTGTAAGGGGCGCAGGCGGCGGCCCGCGGCGGGAGGTTGGCATTGAACGACGGCACCAACACGATCGTGCAGGAGCGGCAGGCGCCGAGTTTCGCGACCCGCTTCAACCCCGCCCGCAACAACTTCGACCTGCTGCGGATCGCCTTGGCGGTGCTGGTGATCTATTGCCATTGCCTTTCGCTCAAGCGCAGCCCGTGGGAGCCGGTCAACGCCTACCTGCACTACGGCTACGGCGGGCTGCTGGCCGTCGATGCCTTTTTGGTGATCAGCGGTTTCTTGGTCACCCGCTCGCTGTGCGAGCGCAGCCTCGACGACTATGTGTTCGCCCGCATCGCCCGCGTTTTGCCGGGCTTGGCACTGGTGACGCTGGCCGAGGTGTTCGTGATCGGCCCGGCCTTCACAAAGGAGCGCCTATGGATCTTCCTGAGCTACGTGGGGTTCCGGCACCTGTGGAACATGTCGGTGTTCAGCCTGGACTCGCAGCTTTACAGCGTGTTCCCCGACACCGACCCGCCCTGGATGATCAACGGCTCGCTGTGGACCATTCCCATCGAGTGCTCCTTCTACGTCGCGCTGCCGGTGGCCGCCCTGCTGTTCGGGCTGCGCCGCTCGGCCGTGCCGCTGTTCCTGCTGAGCCTCGCGGCCTTTCCGCTGGCCCAGCACTTCGGGCTGAGCGAGGCTGCGCCCGGCCCGGCGCTGCTCACCAACGTGCACGCCTTCCCGTTCATCGACCTGTCCAGCTACTTCCTGGCCGGCAGCGCGGCCTGGATGGCGCGCGACCGCATCCCGTTCAGCCGGGGGCTGCTCGCGATCAGCCTGCTCGGGCTGTACGCCGCCGCCCAGGCGGCGCTGAGCGGCCTCGCGCTCAAGCTGTTCCTGCCCTACCTCGTGCTCTACGCCGCGATGGCGGGCGGCCTCGGCAGCCGCTTCAAGCGCGCGGTCGGCGACCTGTCCTACGGCACCTACCTGTTCGGGTTTCCCGTGACGCTGTCGGTCATGGCCGTGAACGGGAACCTGTCGGTCCACCAGACCTTCTCCGTCGCAATCGCCATCACCCTGGCCTGCGCCTGGCTGTCCTGGCACTGCGTCGAGCAGCCCTGCCTGCGTCTCAAGCCGCGAGGCCAAGCGCACCGGCGTTGACGTGGCCCGCCGTTTTTAACCATTACGAAACAAAAATGGTGTAGAGTGGCTCAATAAAGCGTCCGATGCCATCGATCACCACACTGGAGGGGTCGCCTTGATGACACTGAAAGAATTGCCTGGAGCCGCGAAGCCGGATCCCGCGCCCGCCCCCGCCGTCTCCGCCGCTTCCGAGGATCGACGCCGCCCCGGCCGCCCCGACCACGCCAGCCCGCACCTGATCCCGCTGCTGCGGACCGCGGAGATCGAGGCCGATGCGGCGTCCGGCGCGCTGGATGAGCTGCCGTTCGAGGACGCGCTGGCGCCCGCCAAGGGCATCGTTGTCGGCCTGCTGCTGAGCGTGCCGGTTTGGGCCGTCATCGGCGGGATCGTGTGGGCCATGCGGTAGCGGGCCAAGCGCCTCGCTTCCGCCGGGCGGCCTGCGGTCAGCGCCGCCGCGCGTCGTGCAGCACGCCGTCGTCGCGGAGCCGCTGCACCTCCGCCTTCGTGTAGCCAAGTCCGGCCAGCACGTCCACGCCGTGCTCGTTGAACCGCGGGGGCGGCGTGCGGGCGCCGCCGGGCGTGCGGCTGAGCTTGATCGGCGTGCCGAGCGCGCGGTAGGTGGCGCCGCCCTCCAAGGGCAGTTCCGCCACCATGGAGCGGGCTGCGGCGTGCTCGCCGCCCACTGCCTGGTCCACCGCCAGCACCGGCCCGGCCGGCACGCCCGCCCGCAGCAGCGCCTGGCACGCCGCCTGCCCGTCCTGCCCGGCAAAGGCGGCCCCGAGTTGCTCCGCCAGCGCCTCCCGGTTCGCGACCCGCCCGGCGTTGGCGGCGAAGCGCGGGTCGTCCGCAAGCTCCGGGCGGCCGACGTGCTGGCACAGCTTGCGGAACTGGCCGTCATTGCCGGCGGCGACGAAGATCCGCCCGGTCGCCGTCGCGAACTGCTCATACGGCGCGAGGTTCGGGTGCGGGTTGCCCAGCGGCCGCGGCCGGGCGCCGTTCAGGAAGAAGTTGGCGGCGTGCGGGTGCAGCAGCGCCATGCCGCAATCGTGCAGCGTCATGTCCAAGTACTGCCCGCGTCCGGACGCCGCGCGTTCGTAAAGCGCCATCAGGATGCCCACGGCGGAATACAGCCCGGTCGCCAGATCGACCACCGGCGTGCCGAGCCGCAGCGGCCCGGTGGACGGGTCGCCGTTCACGCTCATCAGCCCCGTCATCGCCTGCAGGATCGCATCATAGCCCGGCAGGCCGCCCAGCGGCCCGTCCGCGCCAAAGCCGGACACCCGGCA
This sequence comes from uncultured Acetobacteraceae bacterium, assembly GCA_964236415.1. GTDB lineage: Bacteria > Pseudomonadota > Alphaproteobacteria > Acetobacterales > Acetobacteraceae > CAHJXG01. The sequence continues at coordinate 2,575 of CAXSEX010000589.1, forward strand.
GTGGATCAATCCCGGAAAGCGCGACGCCCGGTCCGCTTCGTAGCCGCGGCCCCAGCGTTCCATGGTGCCGGCGTTGAAGTTCTCGATCAG
>CAXSEX010000590.1:0-2642 GCA_964236415.1 uncultured Acetobacteraceae bacterium
AGACGCCGGTGGCGCAGTCGGCGCCCATGTTGCCGAACACCATGGCCTGCACGTTCACCGCCGTGCCCCAGGTGGCGGGGATGTCGTGCAGGCGGCGGTAGGTGTTGGCGCGCGGGTTCATCCAACTGCCGAACACCGCGCCGATGGCGCCCCAAAGCTGCTCGTGCGGGTCCATGGGGAAGGGAGCGCCACGTTCCGATGCGACCATTTCCTTGTATTCAGCCACGACGCCCCGCCAATGCTCGGGGGTCAACGCGGTGTCCTCGATCACCCCGGCGTCGAGCTTCGCCTCCTCGATGATCTCCTCGAAACGGTGGTGGTCCACGCCCAGCACGACGGAGCCGTACATCTGGATGAACCGGCGGTAGCTGTCCCAGGCGAAGCGCGGGTCGCCGGACGCGGCCTCAAGCCCGCGCACCGTCTCGTCGTTCAGGCCGAGGTTCAGCACGGTGTCCATCATGCCCGGCATCGACACGCGGGCGCCGCTGCGGACCGAGACCAGGAGCGGCTTGGCCGGATCGCCGAAGCGCAGGCCGACCGCCTGCTCCACCAGCGCCAGCGCATCCTGCACCTGCTGCTGCAGGTCGTCCGGGTACTTGCGGCCGTTGTCATAATAGGCCGTGCAAAGCTCGGTGGTGATGGTGAAGCCCGGCGGCACCGGCAGGTCGATGCTGGCCATCTCCGCGAGGTTCGCGCCCTTGCCGCCCAGGAGGTTGCGCATGTCCGCGCGGCCCTCGTTGTGCCCGGCGCCAAAGCTGTACACCCATTTCGTCATGCTTTTTCCAGGCCTTCGATACGAGAGAAATCGGCGGCGCGGCCCATGGCCGCGCCCACTCGGGCAAGTAGGCGGAGACGGTTGCGGCGCAGCGCCGGATCGGGCGCGTTGACGGTCACTTGATCGAAGAACGCATCAAGCGGCGGGCGCAGCCCGGCCAGCGCCCGCATCGCGTCGGCGTAACGCTCATGCGCGATGCCCTCCCCCACCGCGGGTTCGGCCGCGTCCAGCGCCGCGGCCAAGGCACGCTCTTCCGGTTCCGCCAACAGGTCCGGCTCGACCGGCCCGGCGTGCGGGCCGTCGCGCTTGTCCTCGATGCGCACGATGTTGGCGGCGCGGCGGCTGGCGGCGAGCAGGTCGGCGCCGACCGGCGTGGCGAGGAGCGCCGCCACTGCGTCGGCGCGGGCCAGCAGGCGCAGGAGGTCGTCGTCGGCCCCGGCGGCGAACACCGCCGCCAGCACGTCGTGCCGCGCCCCCTCCGCCCGGAGTTGGACGCGCAGGCGCTCCGCCAGGAAAGCCAGCAGCGCCGGCGTCGGCACCGGGGCTGGCAGCCCCTCGCCCGCCGCCTCAAGAATTTGGGCCAAGGGCAACCGCAGCCGGTTCTCGCGGACGATGCGGATCACGCCCAGCGCCGCGCGGCGCAGCGCGAAGGGGTCGCCCGATCCGGTCGGCACCTCGCCCACGGCGAAGAAGACGGCAAGCTGGTCCAGCTTGTCGGCGAGTGCTGTGGCGACCGCGACCGGCTCCGTGGGCACGGGGTCGCCCGGGCCTTTCGGCGCGTAATGGTCGCGCACGGCGTCGGCGACGCGCGGGTCCTCCCCGTCATGGCGCGCGTAGTAGCCGCCCATCACGCCTTGCAGTTCCGGAAATTCGCCCACCATGCCGGTCGTGAGGTCCGCCTTGGCAAGCAACGCCGCGCGTTCCGCCAATGCCGGGTTGGCGCCCACCAGCGGCGCAATATGCCCAGCCAGGCGCACCAGGCGCTTCACCCGCGCGCCCTGGCTGCCGAGCTTGGCATGGAAGGTGACGCCGTCCAGCGCCGCCACCCGGTCTGCAAGCGGGGTGCGGCGGTCCAGGTCCCAGAAGTGCCGCGCGTCGCTGAACCGCGCCCGCAGCACGCGCTCGTTGCCCGCGACGATGGCGCGGCCCCCGTCCGGGGCCTCGATGTTGGCGGCAAAGGCGAAGCGGTCGGCGGGCGCGCCACCCGAACGGCGCAGCGCGAAGTAGCGTTGGTTGACCCGCATGCTGACCTGCATGACCTCGGGCGGCAGGTCCATGTAGGCGGCGTCGATCCGGCCGAGCAGCGGCACCGGCCATTCCACCAGCCCGGCGACCTCGTCCAGCAGGCCCTCGTCCGGCGCGACCTCAAGCCCCTCGGTCGCGGCGAGGCCGGCGACGCCCTCCGCCACCAGGCGGCGGCGCTCCCCGGCCTCCGGGATCACCCGCCGGGCGCGCAGGCCGTCCCGCCAATCGGCGAGGCTTGCCACGGCAAAGGCGCCGGGGGCGTGGAAGCGGTGGCCCTCCGTCTCGTTGCCGGACAGGAGGCCGTGCCCGTCGTCCAAGCCCTCCGCCAGGTTGAACGGGACGATTTGGCCGTCCAGCACGCACAGCACCCGGCGCAGCGGGCGCACCCAGGTGAAGGCGCTGCCGTCGCCCCAGCGCATCGACTTCGGCCAGGGAAAGCGGCGCAGCAGGCCGGGCAGGGCGGCGGCGATCAGGCCGCCGGCCGGTGTGGCGGGGCTTTCGAGCGTGAGCACCCAATGCTCGCCGTCCCGCGCCAACTGGTCGCGCGTGGCGCCGTGCTTGCGCAGGAAGCCGGCCAACGCCTGGTCCGGCGCGGACACCCGTGGGCCGCGCTCGCTGCTGC
>CAXSEX010000591.1:0-729 GCA_964236415.1 uncultured Acetobacteraceae bacterium
CGATGAACTTGGCGCCGGGCGGGGCGACCTCGCGGACCGCCGCGCCCACGTCGATGGCGCGGGCGTAGCTGAAGCGGTTCACTGCGCGCCCTCCATCACGTGCTGCACGGCGCGGACGATGTTGGGGTAGGCGCCGCAGCGGCAGAGGTTGCCGCTCATGGCCTCGCGGATTTCCGCCTCGGTATGCGCCCGCCCCTCGGCCAGCAGCGCCACCCCCGAGCAGATCTGGCCCGGCGTGCAATAGCCGCACTGGAAGGCATCGTGCTGGATGAAGGCGTCCTGCAACGGGTGCAGCGCGCCGTCCGGCCCGGCCAGGCCCTCGATGGTGGTGACGTGCGCGCCGTCCTGCATGACGGCCAGCAGCAGGCAGGCGTTCATGCGCTGGCCGTTGACCAGCACGGTGCAGGAGCCGCACTGGCCATGGTCGCAGCCCTTCTTGCTGCCGGTCAGGTGCAGGTCCTCGCGCAGCAGGTCCAGCAGGGTGGTCCAGGGGGCGACCCGATGGTTGTGCCCGGTGCCGTTGATGGTGATGCGGATGGGCAGGTGCTCGATGAACGGCGCAGGGGACGCATCGTCGGCAAGGTTGTGATCGGGCATGGAGGACCTCGGCATGCGGGTTTGTGTGATCTTGCAGGGCTAACGCGGCACGTTCACTGGGTTGCTTCAAAGGTATGCATGACCCGGGTTTCGGCGGCAGCAGAACAGCCGCTTGGGCAGCCTGGATCAGTC
>CAXSEX010000591.1:739-2641 GCA_964236415.1 uncultured Acetobacteraceae bacterium
GGCGATCTTCTTCTTCGCGACAACTTCGCCATTGACCAGCACCTCCAGCGGCACGATGCTGGGCGGCCGTGCCAGCAGCGCCGGGCTGCGTGCCAGCAACATGCGGCCACCACGGCCGGCCAGGTGCATCGCGCGGGCGGCGTGGCTCGGGAACGTCTCGAAGATCTCGAACACCCGGCGGCTGCGGCGCAGGCCATACCAGGGATGGGTTCCACGCTCGCTCTCGACGGCTGCACGGATGTCTTGCAGCAGTTGCTCCACCTCCGCCTCCCGCCCCGGCTTTGCTTCCAAGGTGATGTGCAGCGCCCGGCTGACGGACGGTTCATGGCCCTTGGCATGGGCGCTGCCACCACGCACCAGTCTGGCCAGCACGACGCCGCCCAGCAGGGCCGCGCCGGCCAGCAACGGATGCAGCCGTGCTTCGGTGTAAAGGCTGCTGCACATGGCGTGGCCGGGGTAGTTGCCCTTCTCGTCCAGCGCCTCCGTCGGCATATCCAGGCCGCTGCGGTTGAGCGCGCGTCGGGCCGGGCGCCCGCTGGGCGTGCCGGGGATCACGGCGGCCTTCATCAGCTTGTCCGTCAGCCCCGGAGCGTTGTGCCCGGCCGCTGCCATGATGCGGGCGCCGCCGCCCACGAACACGTCGCGCGCCGGGGTTTCGGCGCAGTGCAGGATGGCGCGGGCCACCACGCCGGCAGCATAGACGGGCGGCACATGCTGCGGCTCGCTGCCGAGCTGGTTCTTGGCGTTCGTGGTGAACGGCGTGTCGATCTGGCCGGGCTTGATCAGGGTCAGCGACACCGGCGCCTTCTCATCCTCCAGCTCCATGCGCAGGGACTCCGTGAAGCCCTTGATGGAGTGCTTGGACGCGCAGTACATCCCTTGCAGCGGCACTGCGCGGTCCGACACCTCGCTGCCCAGGTTGATCAACGCGCCGCCATGCGCCTTCAAGTGCGGCAGCGCCGCCAGCGAGCCGTGCACGACGCCCCAGAAGTTCACCTCGAACAACTGCTTGCTGTCGGCCAGCGCGTTCTCCTCCAGCCGGCCGTACATCCCCGTCCCGGCGTCGTTGACCCAGGTGTCGAAGCCGCCATAGGCCTCGATGGCGCGAGCGGCGAGGGCCTGCACCTCCTCCGGCTTGCTTAGGGCCTGAGCCGAAACAACCGCGTCAGAAATCCGGCTTTCGGGGTGCGATGGTGTAGTTCCATTCGCCATGGAAGTCGGCAAGGGCGATGTTCAGGCTGGCAATCTGCGCGTCGGACACCTTGGTGCCCTTCTCGTAGGCGTTTTCGTCCAGGCGGCACTGCACGGTGAGGCCGGTCTGCGTGGTGGTGCTGGCGATCAGCTGGACGATGACCTGGTGCGTGAGCAGCGGCTTGCCGCGCCAGTTCTGGGTGATGAACGCGAACAAGCGATGCTCGATGCGGTTCCACTTGCTGGTGCCCGGCGGCAGGTGGGCTACGGTGATCGACAGCCCGGTCTGGTCGGCCAACGTTTGCAGCTCGGTCTTCCACAGCCGCACGCGTGCTCCGTTGCTGCCGCCGCAATCGGCGGTGATCAGCATTTGCTTGGCACCAGGGTAACGAGCCTGGCCAAGCTCGTGCCACCAGCGCCGGATGCTTTCGACGGCAAAGGCGGCGGTGTCGCTGGTGATGCCGAGGTTGACCCAGCCCGTGTTGGCCGCGATGTCGTAGACGCCATAGGGTGCGACCTTGCCGAGGTCCGGCAAGGCGAAGTCGTGCACCCGGACCGGCTCGGGCTGGCCCTTGGGGCGCAGTTCGCGGCCGACGTTCTTGAAGTCGCCCACAAGCTCCTTCTTCTTGGTGTCGACCGAGATGGCCGGCTGGCCCGCGGTTTGGAACGCCTGCACCTGGACGTTGATATATTCGAACTGCGCGTTGCGAT
>CAXSEX010000592.1:0-2613 GCA_964236415.1 uncultured Acetobacteraceae bacterium
TGTTGGTACGGTCGAGAAGCGCCCCTATGCGGATGCAAAGATGCCGTCCAGGATCAGTTCCAGGATCGGCCAGAGTTCGGCGAAGGCCGTGGCCGAGGACCTGGAGCCGTCCATCCATTGCGCGAACAAGCCCACTCGGTCGCTCCACCGGCAAACGGTGAACATGGGCCGGCTCCTGGGCGCGTCGGCCTGGTAGACGAACGCGACCCAGACCATCTCGGCATCGGGCTGCAGCTCCATGATCCAGCCTTCGGGCAGGGTGTCCCGCAAGGCGCCAAGCTGGGATGGCTCATCCCGCGACACCAGCGGGCCAGCAGGCGCGGCAGCGGAAGTTTCGGTGGTCCCGGTCAGCGTCGCGACGTGGTTCGGACGCCAGAGCGGGCACGTCCCGTCATGCTTATCCAGCTCGGGACAGTCCTCACGGTCGGTCATGACGCGGACGCTGAGGCTTTGAGGCCGGGCGGCACCCCGCGCCATGACGGTCTCGGTCTGGGCGAGGAAGAACCTAACGCCCAGCTGGCTGGCATGACCATGACGGATGCTCCCGTGACCTGTTGGCCCAGACGTTACGGCCTCATGGGAAACTTCAAGGGAGCCTATCGAAGTCCGCGGTTTTCGTTGCAGTGATGACACTACTCCTGACTGGCCAGCCTACGGCGCCAGCGCGGCAGCCTAATGGGCCAGTCAATCGGCTGTTTTGAAGCCAGATCGAAAGGGCGTCCGGGAATGTGGGACGAGGACGCGCGCGACCAAGATCGTGCGCTCGCCCGTACGCCGGCATTCGCGCTGTCACAGCGGCTGCGCAAGCACATCGAGCGGCTGTTCGCCATCTCAAGCACACGATGGCGCCGCGTTACCTTGTTTCATGTGTGGACGACCCCTTGGGTGCAAGGGGTATGCTGCATGATCTGACAAGCGGTGCGACGGCGGTCATGTGTCCGGCCTGTGACGCGGCACGCTGACCGCTGGCCCAGATGGGTTCCGCGAACAAGCCCCATATGTGGACGGCCCCCTCCTCGCAAGGTGTTTTGCAGTGCTTTGATCAGATCGCTTGCGTCCATATGTCCGGCCTGTTGATGCGCTCGCACATGAGCGCTGGCCAAGATGGTTTCCGCGACAGGGGTTCCAAACAAAATGGCGGCCTCATGGAGGGCCATTGGGGCTTCCGGAGTGTCCCGCGTCTTGGACCGATCGATCACACCATCTGCTGTTCATCTTGCAAGTTCTGGCATCAAGCTCAGCACGGTTGCAGTTCAGGTGCTCCCCGTGTCTGGCTGATCTCTAGGCCGCACCGGCCGCAGCGGCGGGTGCAGGCATTGCGGTGTAGGCCTCCCCTGTCAGCATCAGCTTCCAGGCAATGCGCGCCATCTTGTTGGCCAGCGCCACGGCGGCCAGCTTCGGCGACTTGCGCTTGAGCAGCCCGTTCAGCCAGGGTGAGGCCTTTCCGCTGCGCCGAGCGTGCTGGATCACGGCGGTTGCCCCGACGACCAGCGCGCTGCGCAGCCCCTCGTCGCCGGCTCGCGTGATGACGCCGAGCCTCAGCTTGCCTGCGGTCGAGTGGTCCCTGGGCGTCAAGCCGATCCAGGCCGCGAACTGTCGGCCGGATCGGAACAACTCGGGTGCTGGGGTCTTCATTGTCAGCAGCGTCGCGCCGATCGGGCCAATGCCCGGGATCTTGGCAAGGCGCTGGCTGCACTCGTCGGCCCGATGCCGGGCCATGAGCTGGGCATCGACCTCGTCGATCTGCGTCTGCAGCTGCTCGTATTCCTTGGCCTGAGCAGCAAACAGCTCCCGAGCCAGGGCGGGCAGGCTTTCATCGGCCTGGATGCGCTCGAGCAGCGGAACCAAGTGGGCCATGCCCTTGGCGGCGGTGAGGCCGAACTCGGCGGCGTGACCGCGGATGGCGTTGGCCAGCTGCGTTCGGTTGCGGATCAGCCGGTCGCGCACGCTGGTCAGCATCAAGGCCGCCTGTTGCTCAGCCGTCTTTACCGGCACGAAGCGCATCGTCGGCCGGCTCATCGCCTCGCATAGCGCTTCGGCGTCGGCCGCGTCGTTCTTGCCGCGCTTGACGTAGGGCTTGACCAACTGGGGCGGGATCATCTTCACCGTATGCCCGAACGTGTGCAGCAGCCGTGCCCAATGATGGCTCGCACCGCAGGCCTCGATGGCGATCACCGTCGGTGCAAGCTTCTCGAAGAACGTCACCATCTCCTTGCGTCGCAGCTTCCTGCGCAGGACCACCGCTTCGGCGGCGTTCACCCCATGCAGCTGAAAAACATGCTTCGACGTATCCATTCCAATGCGGCTAACCTGGTCCACGGACGGTCTCCTTTGTTTGAGATCAACACCGACCTCACTCTGGCACACCCGATGCCGCTGGGGGCCGTCCACACCAACAAACATGGACGCGGCATCGGGATGCCTGTGCAACAAACGGGGTTTCCTGTCCGTCGGCTCGACCGATCATCATCTCCTGCAGCTTTCTTCTGCACCCAGGCACCTGCGAGCGGGTCAGGCGGCCGCGGCAGCCCCGGCCGCCGGCGTGGCGGTCCGCTTGCTGCCCCGATACGCTTCCCCGGTCGCCATCATGGCCCACGCGATGCGGGCCATCTT
>CAXSEX010000593.1:0-2608 GCA_964236415.1 uncultured Acetobacteraceae bacterium
GCTGGTCGCACAGGCCGGGCGGGCGCTGGCCGCGCGTCCACCAGCGATGGCAGACCCGGCCCTTCTGGCCGATCCGAGCCTCGTCTTGGAACCACAGCGTGATTCGCTGGCCAGGACGGGCCTGCCTGGCCGCCTCTATGGCGTTGGCGAGCCTCCTTGTATGGGGTTTATGGTGTCAAGCGCATTCTCCTGCGTGGCTGCAATGATCGCTCGATGAACTTGGGATCGGCCCCACGATGTGCTGTGCGGCAGCGTGCCGCACCACCTTGTATCCGGTCGGCCCGCAGAGGGTGCCTGACCAACATCCCACATGCGTGGGCAGATGCGAGGCCGGAAAGGCGGGACCCATCTTTTTGACGGCATCAAAGTGTCCAGCCCCCATTGAGTGGTCCATGCGAAATGTTAGTGTAGCATGGCAACGGGCGGCTGATTTGAGCCGGTTGGACCTGGATTGCCGGGCAGCATGGCCACTCCCAGCACGATGACTTCGGGCGCGGGCGGCCGGTAGCCCAATGACGAGTGTGGGCGTTGTGTGTTGTAGTGGCACCTCCATTGTTCAATCAGCACCTGCGCCTCGAGGAGGGTGTTGAACACCTCGGCGTTCAGCAGTTCGTCGCGCAGCTTGCCGTTGAAGCTTTCCACGTAGCCGTTCTCCCACGGGCTGCCCGGCTCGATGAAGGCTGCCTTGGCGCCAACGCCGTTGATCCAGCTCTTCACGGCCGTGGCCACGAACTCCGGCCCATTGTCCGAACGGATGTATCCTGGCGTGCTACGGGCGATGAACAGGTCGGCCAGCACGTCGATCACCTCGGCCGAACCCAGCTTGCGGCCAACCCGGATCGACAGGCACTCGCGGGTGAACTCGTCCACAACGTTGAGCATGCGGATCTTGCGACCGTCCCGGGTGCGGTCCTCGACGAAGTCATAGCCCTCCGCCGCCCTTCCACGGACTTCGTCCGCGGAACCTTTGCCGGCTCCGCCCACACATGGTTCGCCCGCTCCGGCCGCAACCGCACGCACGAGCCGTCATTCAACCACAGCCGACCACGCTTGGGTTGCCGGACAGGCACCTTCAGGCCTTCGCAGCGCCAGATCCGCTCCACACGCTTGTGATTGCAACCCCAGCCCTCGGTCCGCAGCAACGCCGTGATCCGGCGATAGCCATAGCGGCCATACTGTCGGGCCAGAGCTGTGATGCTCGCCGTCAGCGCCACTTCGTCGTCGGCCGCCTTCGGTGCTTTGCGCTGCGTCGAGCGGTGCTGATCCAGCACCTTGCAGGCAAAACGCTCGGAAACGTCCAGCTTGGCCGAAACGTGCGTCACGCCCGCCCGACGACGAGGGGCGCTCAAAAGTTTCCCGAGGCAGCTTCCTTCAACACCAGCTTCTCCAGCGTCAGGTCAGCCACCGCCCGCCGCAAACGGCCGTTCTCTTGCTCCAGGACCTTTAGCCGCTTCACCTGATCCAGCTTCAAACCGCCAAACTCGGCACGCCAGCGATAGTAGGTTGCCTCCGTCACCCCGATCGTCCGCACCGCGTCAGCCACTGGCTTGTCTTGACCAACCAGCACTTCGACCTGACGCAACTTCGCGACAATCTCCTCCGGCTTGTGATGTTTGCGCGCCATTCTAGTCCCCTTCCGTGTGCCCCGGCCTCTCATAGCCGGTGGCTCACTCCTAGGGGGTCAGGTCACGGCTGACGCCGGTGGCGTTCGCTGCCTTGTTCGACGGCCTCGACTGGACGCGGGTTCAGAGCGTGCGGAGGATTCCCACGCCGACCGCGGCCGCGTAGAATTGCACCATGATGCGCGCCGCACCCGCGATGCCCGATCTGCCCAAGGGCGCTGCGGCTTTGCGTGCGCTATTGCTGGCGACCTTGGCGGAACGCGACAGCGCCTTTGCCGAGCGGGACGCCGTGGCGGCCGAGCGCGATGCGCTGCTGGCCCGCAACGAGCGTCTGCGCCATCTGCTGCTGAAGCTGAAGCGCATGCAGTTCGGCGCCAAATCCGAGCGCCTGCCCGACGAGCAGCTGCAGTTCGGCTTTGAGGACCTCGAGGCCGCCATCGCCGAGGGCGACGCCCGGGCGGAGAAGCACAACCCCGAACTGCGCCGGGACAAGGTTGCCAAACGCCGGGTGAGCCGCGGCGCGCTGCCGGCGCATCTGCCGCGTATTGAGGTGACGCTGGCGCCTGAGGACACTGCCTGTCCGTGCTGCCGGGCGGCGATGGTGGTGATCGGCGCCGACAGCGCCGAGCGGCTGGACGTGGTACCGGCGCAGTTCCGGGTGCTGGTGACGCATCGGCCCAAGCTCGCCTGCCGGGCCTGCAACGGGGTGGTAATGCAAGCACCCGCGCCACCGCGGCTGATCGAGGGTGGCCTGCCGACCGAAGCGCTGGTGGCGCAGATCCTGGTCAGCCGCTACGCCGACCACCTGCCGCTGTATCGCCAGGCGCAGATCATGGCGCGCCAGGGCGTGCTGCTCGACCGCGCCACGCTGGCGTTCTGGGTGGGGTACGCCGCCGCCGAGGTCGCACCCGTGGTGGCGCGGTTGCGCGAGATGGTGCTGGGCTCGGCCCGGGTGTTCGCTGACGAGACGGTTGTGCCAGTGCTCG
>CAXSEX010000594.1:0-2608 GCA_964236415.1 uncultured Acetobacteraceae bacterium
CGTCGTCCAGAACGGCGGTGATGCGGGCGTTGGGCAGCATGGCATAGAGCCGTTCGGCCGCGTCCTCCGCCTCCTCTGAGGTGATGGCCTTGAGCGGCGTGATCTTCATCTCGCCGCCGCTGATCTTGACGTCTTCCAGCGTGTCTGCCGTGGCCTTGGCGTTGACCTCCCCCATGCGCCGCTCCAGCAACGCGCGGCGCCCGGCCAGGTACTCCTCCGCAGTTGCGGGCATGGCGACCGGCAGCGGCCCGGCCTCGCGCATGGCGGCGAACAGCGCGGGCGGGATGAGCTGGTCTTCGACCGCCCGCCACTGCCGGCTGCCCTCCACCCAGATGTCGCCGGCGCGCAGCCGGTCGCGCAGCGCGAGCAGGGTGGCCGCTTCCCAGGTGCGGCGGTGCTCGACTTGACCCTTGCCGCCGCTGTCCAGCACCGCGTCGCGCCAGGCCGGGCGGAGGAAGCTGGTCGGCAGGCTCTTTGGCCACCGCCGGCCGCTGCTGCCATAGGCTGCCTGCAGCAGCTCCACCGCGCGCAGCGTCGCCGCGGCGGCGGGCACGGCGCGGAGCTGGAAGGTGTCGAGGAACACAGGGCCGAGCCGGTGCAGCACGGGCCACGCTCGCGCGGCTAGGGCGGGCAGGTCCACCTTGTCCGGGCGGGCCAGGCGCTCGGCCTCGGCGACGCTCGCCGCCAGCCGCTCCCATCCGACCGAGTCCGCGACGGCGCCGTTCAGGTCGGCGTCACCTTGCTTGGCCGCGATCAGGGCGCCGCCGAGCCGGACTAGCAGGCGCACCTTGTCTTTGATGGCCCGGGCATCGCGCAGCAGCGTGCCCTCCTCGCGGGCCTCGGCGCGGCGGAACATGCGGCCGACCGCGCGGTCGAACAGGCCGACGCCGTCGTCGGTCAGGCGGGCCGTGGCATCCAGCACCGTCGCAACCAGGGTGGCCCGGCGGCGGAGCAGCGACAACGCCCGGAGGTGCTGTGCGGTGTAGCGGCCACCCTCGCGGGCCAGCTTGCGAAGCCGTTCTGGATGGACACCGTCGGCGCAGGCGGGATCGAGGCCGACGGCGCGCAGGCGGGTCAGCTGCTCCACGATGCGGGCGAGGGCCTTGTGGCCGGGCGCACCTGGCGGCTGCCGCGCCCAGCCCAGCACGCTCAAGGGCGTCCCCTCTTTCGACGTGAGCAGCGTGTCCAGCGCCTCGGTTTGGGTGGAGGACAGGTTGCGGGTGAGCTGGCCCGCGACGTGGCGCTCGGCCATGATCAGGGCAGCGGCGACCAACTGCTCGATAACAAAGCGACCTGGTGCAATGAGGCTGCGTCGGCGCAGCTCTTCCATGAGGGCTTGAGCAATGCCGGACGCACTCGTGGTCGCGAGCGCCACCGGCAACAGCCATCCCAGGATGTCGCGGCGCAGTGCGGGTGTCAGGTCGGCAAAGCCGAATGCAGTGCGTAGGTCGCCAAGCTGCTCGTAACGGGTTTGGAACCGGATGGCATAGGACGCCAGCGCGTCAGGGTGGATGCCAAGCTGTTCAGCCACAAAGCGAAGCGCATCAGCCGGGATCAGTTCGCCTGGCCGCAACAGGCGACCGGGGTAGCGCAGCGCACAAAGCTGCACGGCGAAGCCAAGCCGGTTGCGGTCGCGCCGGCGCTGGTTGACGGCCGCAAGATCGGCGTCGCCCAGCGTCCAGTGCCGGACCAGGTCGGGTTCGGCAGTTGGCAACGCAAGGAGGTTCGTAAGCTGCGCTTCGGTGAGCGCGCGTCGTCGCGGCATGGCGGATTGTCCCGGTTGAAGTAGAGTTCATCTGCTACGGGCCAGGCCCGTGCAGGAACAAGGGCTTGCAGGCCGCTTTGCAGAGGGGGTCCAATTGGGACAGCGGGCCGCGCTTTACTGCCGGGTTTCGACCGCCGACCAATCCTGCGAGCGCCAGGAGCGGGATCTGGCCGGGTTCGCCGCCCGCGCAGGCTACGAGGTTGTCGGCACCTATAAAGAAACAGCCTCTGGGGTGAGACTGGACCGAGCTGAGCGGCGCAAAGTGCTGGCGCTCGCGCAGCGGCGCGAAATCGACGCGGTGCTGGTGACGGAGCTGTCGCGCTGGGGCCGCAGTACGACGGACCTGTTGGCCACGCTCAAGGAGCTGGAGACCCGGCGCGTCTCGCTGGTGGCGCTGAACGGGATGGCGTTCGACCTAACGACGCCGCACGGGCGCATGATGGCCACGCTGCTGGCCGGCATCGCCGAGTTCGAGCGCGAGCTGACCCAGGAGCGCATCCGCTCCGGCATTGCGGCGGCAAAGGCCCGCGGCAAGCGGCTGGGACGCCAGCCTGGCCAGCGCCCGAAGTCGGACCGGCTGGCATCCAAGGTGCTGGCCCTCGTCGCCCTGGGCAGGAGCTACCGCCTGGTCGGGCGCGAGGTGGGGCTGAGCAAGAACACCGTCGCCGGGATAGTACAGCGGAGCCGGGCGCCGTGACGGCCGATGGCACCGTGCTGCGCGGGCCGCGCGTCGTATTGCGCCCACCCCGGCCGGAGGACACAGCGGGTCGCCTGGCGTTGGGCAACGATCCGGAGATCATGCGGATGTTCGGCGCTGACCCGGCGAACCTGCAGCCGCTGGTT
>CAXSEX010000595.1:0-2607 GCA_964236415.1 uncultured Acetobacteraceae bacterium
CACGCGGGTTCCGAACCCAAGGTCGCCACACGTCGGCGCCCCGGGTCTCAGGGCTGCTCGCCGCCCCAAGGTGAGGCCCGAGGGCTGGCAGGCGAGTTGCGTGCCCTCGGCCCGGCAGGCGGCCGGGTAGCCGCTTGAGCAAAGCGCCGCGCCGACCCAGCGATGGCCGACACGCGGCTCCGTCCGCCGGGTAAGGGAACACCGGCCGCGTGCGGGTGACGGTAGCGCCTTCCACCTTGGAAGCGACGACCTCGCCGGGCGGGGTGCCGGTTTCCACCCAGGCCATCACCGGCGTGAGCACGTCAAACGTGTCCGGCCCCAGCCCGCCCCGCAATGGGCCACCCCAGGGAACAGATAGAGCTTGGCGAAGCTTTCCACCGCCTCCGCCCCCATCAGGCCCCGCATGGCCTCGTAGTATTCCAGCGTCGATTGCGGCGTCATGTGCTGGCCGGGTCGAAACGGCAGCGCCGCGGATCGTCGAGCAGCCCGTCCGCCACGCCGTCCAGCTTGTCGCACGCGGCCCCACGGCGTCACGGATCAAGGGCAGCTTGCCGGCCAGCAGGATGGAATTGGCGTTCGCGTCCCGGTTGGCCCTGGTGGCCCATGTCGGTGGCGGCGTTGGCGATCGTGCCGTCCGCAACCGGCGGGCAGGTCCCTGCCGCCGTGTAGTTGATGGTGACGGTGCCGCACAGGCCGCCGCAGCCGGTTTGCAAATAGCGCTGCGTCCAGCCCTGGGTTGTCAGGCGCATCACGAAGGTGTTGGCCGGGGCGATGGTGCCCTGCACCGCGCAGTAGGGTGCCGGCGCCCCCGCGGTCACGACGGCCGCGGACTGGATGGTGACCGGGGCGTCGGTGGCGGTGCGGTCGAATCGGGCCACCACCTGCCGGGTGCCGGCCTTCACCACCGTCCCACGCGCGACGAGCGCGTCACCGAGCGCCGGGGCGAGCAGGTTCAGCTTGCACTCCGCCGTCACCACGTCGCCCGCGACCGACGCCGCGGCCCAGGCGCAGGCCGTGTCGGCCATGAAGCCCACAAGCGAGCCATGCACGAAGCCGTGGTGCTGGGCGAAGCGCGGCTGGACGGGAAGCCTGACCTCGACCTCGCCCGGCGCACACGCCGCGAGCTGCACGCCGAGGCCGCGCGCGTAGGGGCTGCGCTCGATGACAGCCTCAAGCGCCTCGCGCGAGAGGCCCGCCGCCGGTCCTGCGTCAGCCATCTATGCCGAGGCTCCCATCATGCGGATAGGGCCCGCCATTCAGCGCGCACCGGCCGGCGCGGCGTCAGGCGGGAGTGGACGCCCCGCGACCAGTTCGGAAAGTTCCGACCGGATGTAGCCGTGCCCGGCCACGCCCCATCCGCCCTCGACCGCGTCGGCAACGATGAGGGTCAGATAGGGCAACCCTGTCATCGGCGGCCATTCCATGGGCGGACAGGTGACGCTGGAGATGTGCAAGGAGCAGCCAGCGCGCTTCGCCGGGATGTTGCTGATCGACACCGACCCGATGGCGGCCTCGTTCGTCGAGAAGGGGCAAACGCTGGCGTGTCCTCCATCGTGCCGATCATCGAGCCTCAATTGCTGGCCGGCGTCACCCGTGCCCTGGACAGCGCCAAGTCGACCACGATGATGAACAGCCTGGCCGAGGCGTCGGTCAACGGCGTGCTCGGAGGCGGGCAGGCTCTGGCCACCCGTCCTGACTACACGGGCCTGCTCGGCTCCATTGCGGTGCCAACCTTGGTGGTGATCGGCCTGGAGGACCCGGTCTATGCCTTCCCGATCTCGCAGATGACAAAGGCGGCCATCCCGAACGCGCAGCTGGCCGTCATCCTGGGCGCGTCGCACGCCAGCATCTTCGAGCGGCCGGGACTGGCCAACCAGGCGACCCTGGACTGGGCGGGCGTCCACTGACAAGGTGACAAACCTGCAACGCCCAGCAGGATCATCCGTCGGCAGGAGCGCGCCGTTCGCATCCCTGGTGCGCGTGCGCGTGGCAACCTGCCGTAGTCGAAGACTTGGGAAATCGATGCCGCTTTGGGCGGCGCACCTGCCTGCTGAACGCTCCCTTTCAGCCTTGATCGGGCGACCATCGACGCCCTGCTTTCACGCTCGCGAGCGTGTTGCCAGACCCCCAACCCATTCTCAGATGTGCTGCAAATCTGAGAATGGGCGGGTTTGATTCTCAAGGTTAGGTGCAGTGCTCGACGCCAATTGTGCGAGTCTCACAATTAACTGCAACGCGACACCAGGAACTGCCATACGCCGGTTTCGCTGATCCCAGCCTGTAGGCCACGCCGAGCCCACGCCACGCTATTCGGCTTTTGGCCCTTCGGCTAACTGGAGCGCGTCGGCTTCATCGGCCGGCATGTCGCAGATGGTTTCCTCCGCGCTCCCATTCACCCATGTGTTTCGTGCTGCGGGCGCAGCGCGCCCGTGTCAGGCGCCGAGTGCGACGGCGCTCATCGCCGGCATGGCGCAGGGCAGCATGGCCAGCGTTTGCTCCGGCACGGTCGGCATCAGCCGGCCCAGCACGACGTTCGGCACGGGCTGCGGGACCTGGTCGCGCACCGTGTAGCCGCGGCCCCAAACGGTTCCGATGACCTCGCCGGCG
>CAXSEX010000596.1:0-2578 GCA_964236415.1 uncultured Acetobacteraceae bacterium
GTGGCGCTTGAAGGCTTGCAGGCGCAATCCTGGGACCTGAGCGGCAACGCAATGGAATTCTTCGACGCGGCGGGCGCCGTGATCGACACGCTGCGGCTCGCCACGCCCACGGACCCGGCGACCCTCAAAATTTATGAAACGTCGAACGCGACCTATGGCAGCGCCGTGAGCGTGAGCTACGGTTTGTTCGGCCCCGGTCAGTCCGCCTCCACCCCCGTGCTGCTGCCCTACCACACGGCGGCTGCCGCCTAGCGCACGGCCACGCGCGCCGGGCTGGGTTGCCAGCCCGGCGCGCGCAGCAGCGCCGATCAGGCTTGACGCGCCCACCGGCAACGGGACCATACATTGCATAACGCATCCCCGAGGACGCCATGCCCGCCACCCGCCGCCTGCTGATCGCCGCCCTGCCCTCCTTGCTTATAGCGCCGACGCTGCGCGCGCAGCCGGCGGACCCGCGCATGGCCGAACGCAGCCTGGGCCAGGCCGACGCCCGCGTCACCGTGACCGAGTGGTTCTCCCTGACCTGCACCCACTGCGCCGCCTTCCAGAAAGAAACCTTTCCCCAGGTGCGCGAGAAGCTCATCAACACCGGCCGGGTCCGCTACGTGTGGCGCGATTTCCCGCTGGACCAGGTGGCGCTGACCGCCGCCATGGTCGCCCGCGCCCTGCCGCCGGAGCGGTATGAGCCGTTCATCACCGTGCTGCTCGGCAGCCAGGACCGCTGGGCTTTCGCCCGCGGGGTGAACTCGACGGAGGAGCTGGCGAAGTTCGCGGCGCTCGCCGGGCTGTCGCGCGCCGGGTTCGACGCGGCGGTCGGCGATGCCGAGCTGAAGCGCGCGATCCTCACGGACCAAGAGGTGGGCGAAAAGAAGTTCGGGGTGAACAGCACGCCGAGCTTCGTCATGAACGGCAAGACCACCTCCGGCGCCGTGTCCTTTGACGACTTCGCCAAGGCCGTGGACGCCGCCGCCGCGTAAGGCGCGGGGGGTGGCGGCCCGTTTCGTCCGGCTGCGCATCGCGGGGTTCAAGAGCTTCGCCGAGCCGGCCACCATCGAGATCCTGCCCGGCCTCACCGGCGTGGTTGGCCCGAACGGCTGCGGCAAATCGAACGTGGCGGAGGCGATGCGCTGGGCGATGGGCGAGGGCAACGCCCGCACCCTGCGCGGGGCCGAGATGGACGACGTGATCTTCGCCGGCACCGCCAACCGCCCGAGCCGCAACCTGGCCGAGGTTGCGCTGTTCCTGGAAGACGACGGCCCGGCGGAGGGCGGCAGGCCGGACACCCCCGGCTTCCCCGCGCCCTTCGCGGGGGCGGCGGAATTGCAGGTGGTGCGCCGGATCGAGCGCGGGGTCGGCAGCGAGTACCGGGTGAACGGGCGGGAAGCCCGCGCGCGCGACGTGCAGACCCTGTTCGCCGACCTGGCCAGCGGCGCGCGGTCATCCGCGATGGTGAGCCAAGACCGCGTCGCCGCCGTGATCGCCGCCCGCCCGGAAGAGCGCCGCCTGGTGCTGGAAGAAGCGGCGGGCATCACCGGCCTGCACGCCCGCCGGACGGAGGCGGAGGGCAAGCTGCGCGCCGCCGAGCAGAACCTGGAGCGCGCGGAAGAGCAGCGCGGCCAATTGGAGCGGCAGCTTTCGGCCCTGCGCCGGCAGGCGGAGGCGGCCGGGCAGTACCGCGCCGCCGCGGCGGCGGCGCAGGAGGCGGAAGCGGCGCTGCTGTCCCTGTCCCGCGCCCGCGCGCAGTCGGTGCACGTCTCGGCGCTGGCGGGGCTGGACCGGGCGGACCGGGCCGTGGCGCAGGCCGCCGCCGCCGCGGAGGCGGCGGCGCAGGAGGATGCCCGCGCCGCCGCCGCCCTCCCCGCGCTGCGCGAAGCGGAGGCCGCGGCCCGGCTGGCGCTGGAGCGGGCGCGGACGGCGCAGCACGCGCAGGCCGCCGACGCCGTCCGCGTGCGCGACGCGCTGCGTGCCGCGGCGGCGCGGCACGACCAGGTGGGGCGCGACCTGGCCCATGCAAGCCAGGTGCAGCGCGACGCCGATGGCGCCGATGCGCGCCTCCTCGCCGAGGCCGTGCGCCTGGCGCAGGAGGCCGAGGCCAGCCCCGCCCGGATGGATGCCGCCCAGGCGGAGGCCGCGGAGGCCGCAAAGGCCGCGGAGAAGGCCGAGGCCCGCGTGACCGAAGCCGCCGAGCGCGCTGCCGCCTCCACCTCCGGCGCGGAAGCGTTGGCGGCGCTGCTGCAGCAGGCCACGGCCCGCGCCCGGCGCGCGGAGGACGCCCTGACCCGGCTGCGCACCGCCCGGGCCGGGGCCGCGCAGGGGGTCGTGCCACCCGACCGGATCGCGGCGGCGCTGGCGGAGGAGGACGCGGCAAGCGCCGGGCTGGCGGAGGCCAGCGCCCGGCTGGACGCCGCGGAGACCGCCCGCGCCGCCGCCGTTCCCCACGCTGCCGCCGCCCGTGCCGCGTCCGACAAAGCGGAGGCGGCGCGGTCGAAGCTCGCGGCGGAAGCGTCGGCGCTCGCGGAGGTCTTGGCGGTGCGGGACAACGGGCAATGGCCGCCGATGCTGGACCAGTTGCAGGTGC
>CAXSEX010000597.1:0-2576 GCA_964236415.1 uncultured Acetobacteraceae bacterium
ATGATCTGGCGCCGCTGTTCGAGCTGGTGAAGAGCCATCTGCGACCGACCGTGCTGGACAAGGAGGCGCCATTCGCCATGGTGGCGAGCATCCTCGACTACGACAACTTCCTGGGCCGCGTGCTGACCGGCCGGGTGGAACAGGGCCGGGCGCGGCTGAACATGCCGGTGAAGGTGTTGCGCGGCGATGGCACGGCCGTGGAGTCGGGGCGGCTCACCAAGCTGATGGGGTATCGCGGCCTGGACCGCGTGCCGGTCGATGAGTGTGAAGCCGGGGACATCGTGGCGGTGGCCGGGCTGGAGGACGCGACGGTGCCGGACACCATCGGCGCCCCAGAACTGGGCCATCCCTTGCCGGCGATCCCGGTTGATCCGCCGACCCTTGCCATGACGTTCCGCGTGAACGATGGCCCGCTCGGCGGCCGGGAGGGCAAGAAGGTCACCTCCCGCCAGATCCGCGACCGCCTGCTGCGGGAAGGCGAGGGCAACGTCGCGATCAAGATCACCGAAAGCAACGAAACCGACGCCTTCGAGGTCGCCGGGCGCGGCGAGTTGCAGCTTGGCGTGCTGATCGAGCAGATGCGGAGGGAGGGGTTCGAGCTGACCATCGGCCGCCCCCGCGTGCTGACCCAGAAGAACGAGGAAGGTGAGCGGGAGGAGCCGTTCGAGGACGTGCTGGTCGATGTGGACGAGCCGTTCTCCGGCGTGGTGGTGGAAAAGGTCAGCCGCCGCAAGGGCATGCTGCAGGACATGCGCCCGTCCGGCGGCGGCAAGGTGCGGCTCACCTTCCACATGCCGAGCCGCGGCCTGATTGGCTATCACGGCGAGTTCCTGACCGACACGCGCGGGACGGGCATCATGAACCGCATCTTCACGGGTTACGAGCCGTGGGCCGGCCCCATGGAAGGGCGGCGCAACGGCAGCCTGATCAGCAGCGAGGGCGGCGAGGCCATCCATTACGCGCTGTTCTACCTGCAAGAGCGCGGCACGTTGTTTGTCGATCCCGGCGACAAGGTGTATGTCGGCCTGATCCTTGGGGAGAACAGCCGCGGCGCGGACTTGGACGTGAACCCCATCAAGGAGAAGAAGCTGACCAACGTCCGGGCAGCCGGCAAGGACGATGCGATGCTGCTGATCCCGCCGCGCCGCATGTCGCTTGAGCAAGCCATCGCGTATATCGAAGACGATGAGTTGGTCGAGGTCACGCCCAGTGCCGTGCGCCTGCGCAAGCGCCACCTTGACCCCAACCAGCGCAAGCGGGCGGAACGCAAGGCGGACAGCGAGGCCGCGTAGCGCCGCATCGTTTCTCGACGCAATCGGCTCCATCCTGTTTATTTCCGGCAAGCATGGCGATTCGGTCCTGCTTTTCGATTCGGAGATGATGATGGGCAGCATGGCTCGACACTTTCTCGCTGGATTGCTTGCAACGGCCGTGTGTGCCGGGCCAGCCTTTGCACAGGTTACACCCGGCGACCCAACAGTCGGCGGCGTGCCTCCCACGACCGTGCCGGGCCACTCGCAAGGCATCCCGACCGATGGCACCAGCGCCTCGGCGCCGCGTCACCACCATCACCATCGACGTCATCATCGCACCCGTCGCCACAGGCATAAGGCGGCCCGGTCCGCGGTGACGGACACCAACTCCGGCGCCGGCTTGAATGGGTCGGAAGCCCCGTCCCGCTGATCCCTTGGCGTCTCGCCCGGCACCATCGCGCGCGCCGAGCGGAACGTTCTGTGTGCATAGGATCGTGTCCGTCTTGACCGGCCTCCGCGCCGGCCAAGCGTTCGGCAACCTCCGTGACCGCTCGCTTTGGATCATGGGCGCCTATGGCCTTGCCGCCGGCCTGCCCTTGCCGCTGTCGGGCTTCACGCTGCGCCAATGGTTGACGGAGGGCGGCACCTCGCTTGCGGCCATCGGGCTGACCGCCAACATCGGGCTGGCCTACACGCTGAAGTTCCTTTGGTCGCCCCTGCTCGACCAGGTGCGCCCGCCCGCCGGGTTGGCCCGGTTCGGGCGCCGGCGCGGCTGGCTCCTGGCCATCCAGCCCGCCCTGGCGGCGTCGTGCGTGGCGCTGGCGTTTTCTGATCCGTTGCAGGCGCCGGCTTCCCTGGTGTGCGCGGCCCTCGTCATCGCGTTCCTGTCCGCCAGCCAGGACATCGTGGTGGATGCGTGGCGGATCGAAACGTTTCCGGAGCGCCTGCAAGGCATTGCGCTGGCGGCCTATGTCTGGGGATACCGCCTGGCGCTGCTGATCTCGGGCGCCGGCGCCATTGGGTTGGCCGACATCGTGGGCTGGCGCTCCTCCTTGTGCGTGATGGCGGGCCTGGTCGGCGCCGGGGCGCTGGTGACGCTCGTTGCCGCGGAGCCGCCGCAGCGGGCTGCCCCCGACGGCGCACGCGGCCTGCGCGCCAGGCTCCAGGCCGCGGTGGTCGAGCCGTTCCGCGACTTCTGGCAGCGGCCCGGGGCCGGGCAGATCCTCGCCTTCGTCATGCTGTTCAAGCTCGGCGAGGCTTTGGCCCACACCATGGCGACGCCGTTCTACCGCGACATGGGGTTCGACCGCGCCCAGGTCGCCC
>CAXSEX010000598.1:0-2569 GCA_964236415.1 uncultured Acetobacteraceae bacterium
CACGGCCGGCGCCAGGGCGCGGTGCCTGCCTCCAAGGCCGCGATGATGCGGTCAGTCACCGCCTGGTAGTGGTCCTGCGGTGCTGCCCCGCTGCTGCGCCGTGCCGTCGCGTTCCTTGCCATCGTGGGATGCTCCTTTCCTTGAACACCCCCTCCGGCGCCGCGGCCCGTCGCCCGGCGCAAAGGCGCGGCGCAGCCGCGGGACCGAAAGCCACGCGCATCCCGGGCCGCGTGGCCCGGGGAGCATGGCGCGGACCCACCCCTTGCCGCGGGCGGCGGACCGCGGCAGCCCCTTTCTCTCCGGCCCCTACGTGCTGTCTTCCCCCTCGTTGTCTCCCGGTCCTTGCGGCTTCCTCCCGCATCCGGTGTAGTCCTGGCAGGGCGAGGCCACCCGTTCGGGCGATCCCTGGGCGGCAGGGCGCGAGGAGAACAACGACCCCATGCGGGACAACAGTGCGCTGCCGCGGCGCGGCGAGGCTGACGGGGCCGAGGCTGGCCCGGACGAAGAGAAGGTGCGCCAGGCGCTGGAGCGGCTGGGCACCCGGTCCAGCCCGGCCCACGGCGGAGCCGGCAGCAGGGCGAGCGGTGCCCCGGCGGCCTCCCGCCCTGCGGAGCGGCCACGCAAGCGGTTCGTACGTGACGGCGACGTGCCGGTGGTGCGCGTGCCATCGCCGGTCCGCGCGCAGGGTGAGGCCGGGCACGGGCTGGCTGGGGAACGTGCGGCGCGCCTACGCGCCGAGGAGGCCTTGGCCGACGCCCAGGCTGCCATCGGGCGCCTGCAGGTGGCCCGGTCCCGGGCGGAGCAGGCATTGCAGGCGGCGCTGGCGGCCGTCGAGGAGCGGGACGCGGCGGTGGCCAGCCTGCGTGCCGACCTGGTGCGCGCGGCGCTGCGCGAAGCGGAGCTGGCGAAAGCGGCGCGGGCTGATGCGGAGCAGGGGCGGGCGCGAGCCAAGCTGGCACCGGCAACGGCTCGGACGCAGGAGCCGGTCAAGTGGTGGCTGCTGCCCAGCGGGCCACGGGACTGAAGGACGCGGACAATCAGTGCCCGCGGCAGCGTGTCAGTCGGCGCGGGGCACCATCCGCATGCGTCCGAACCGCAGCGCGGCGGCCAGCGTGCGCAGCACCACCCGCATGAAGGCCGGGCTGAACGTGCCGTACGCGAAGACGGGCGGGTCGTAGGAGATCGGCTCGACGTGGTGGGAGCCTGTCAGGACGTCGCGGTTGCCCTCATCCAGGATCACCCAGGTCGTCACGGCCCTTCTCAGCCGCAGGCGCCGCCGCTCGGTGTCGGGCACGCGGACCGCGAGCCGCCCCGCCGCAGGCTCCTGGCTGGTGAAGGGGGAACAGGACGACCATCCCTGGCCCGCCCGTGAGGGGGACCACGACGCAGGCTGGCCGCGCCTTGCGCCCGTGTTCGGCGCCTGCGTCGTGCTCCCGCGCCCACAGGAACCGGTAGCTGACGACCAGCCCGGTCTCCGGCGCCTCAGCTATCCTGGCCGCCCTCCGCCTCGTAGCTGTCGGCAAGGGCGAGCAGGCCGTCGCGGAGGTCGTCCGGGATGGTGTCGAGCGTGAAGCCCTGCCGCGGGTCGTCCGCCTGATCGCCGGCGAGCTGCTCGTAGCGTTTCACGGACATGAGGACGTACCTGGGCTTGCGGTGGTGCGTGGTGACGACCGGCCCATGCCGGGCGGCGTCGGTGACGGTGCCGACCTGCTTGTTGAGGTCGGCGGTGGTGAACGTGCGCACGGGACAACTCCGCCTGGGGTCACCCGACTTCATCCAGGATATCCATAACATCCAGATTGCCTGCGCGCGCCGGCGGCTGTCCTGATCGCCGTGCCCGCACCCTCGGCAGCTCGCCCGTGACGAGGGCGCGGCGCGGGTCGCCCCACGCCGCCTGCTGCCGGTCGTAGGCCCGCGCGAGCGCCAGCCCGTCGCGCCCCAGCAGGTCGAGGCGGATCGAGGGCCGGTAGCCTCCTGCCGCGGTCAGCAGCGCCAGGAAGGTGGGGAAGGCGGTGCGCCGGGCCGCCAGCGCATCAAGCGCCGGCGTCGGCCGCGGCGCCGCCACGGTGCTGATGTCTGTGCAGAGCGCCCCGGACATCCGCGCCCTGGCCCGTGCGCCGGCGAGCGGGATGGCGGCATCCTGGCCCATCCTGCCGTGCAACAGCACCGTCAAGGCCTCGTGGTGGCTGTCCACCGCAGGACGGGTGAAGCTGAAGATGTGCAGCTGCTGGGGGTAGCGCCACGCTGCCCGGCGCCGGCGCGGCCGGCGCCGCTGGACGCGCACGGGATCAAGGGGACCGGCCACGGCCTACGGCTCCCGCTCGGCGACGGCCACGTGGTCCAGGTCCAGCGTGTACTCGATCCCGTCCAGGCCGCCGCCCTCGTGGTGGCTCACCCCGCTATCCTCGATGAACATGGGCTTGCCGCACTCCCGGCAGAGCATCTCCTCCGGCCCGTCAGGCTCGCCCGACACCGTGGCGAGGAAGGCCCCGAAGCGGCCGGCGACGGAAGGGTCGGCCGCGATCTCCTGGCCGATGAAGCTCAACAGGAAGTCGGCCTGCGCCGGCCC
>CAXSEX010000599.1:0-2568 GCA_964236415.1 uncultured Acetobacteraceae bacterium
ACCCGAGGGCGGGCTCGAGGTAGTTGCCGATCGACCCGAGGCCCAGCCCGGCGAGCCAGCCCGCCAGCGCCAGCAGCCCCACCGTCGCCCCGTAGCACGCCAGGAGGAACGGCCGGGTTTGCCCGGCGAACAGCCGCGCCGTGCTGCGCACGCCGATCAGCGCGTCGTCTTCCCGGTCCTGGTGGGCGTAGATGGTGTCATAGCCGAGGATCCAGGCGAACGCCGCCGCGTAGAAGGCGAGCGCCGCCGGGTCGAGACGCCCGGACGCCGCGGCGTAGCCCATGGGCGCGCCCCAGCTGAAGGTGATCCCAAGCATCGCCTGCGGCCACCACGTCACCCGCTTGGCCCCGGGATACAGCGCCACCAGCAGGAGCGACGCGACGCCCAGCGCCCGCGCCAAATTGTTCAATTGCAGGAGGATCAGCAGCCCCACGCCGAGCAGCGCCAGGAGGAACCCGGCCGCCTGGCGCATGCGCAGCGCCCTGCTGGCGAGCGGCCGCCCGGCGGTGCGCGTCACCCGGCGGTCCATGTCGCGGTCCCACATGTCGTTGACCACGCAGCCCGCGCCGCGCATCACCACGCTGCCCACCCCGAACAGCAGGACCAGCCACGCCGCGCGGGCGTCGAGCGGACTGGCCAGCAGGATGCTCCACAGGCCCGGGAGGAACAGCAGCCACGCGCCGATGGGCCGGTCGAGCCGCGCCAGGACGGCATACGCCCTCCATTCGGAAGGCAGCCGCGCCACCCAGCCGTCCCACGCGATGTCCGTCCATCCTGCCATGCCCTTCCATTAGGGGCCGGGCCGGGCGCGCGCCAGCCCCCGGGGCGGATGCTCGGCGGGCAGGCGGCCTCAGCCCGCGGACTGGGCCAGCGCCTCCAGCTGCGACCGCATCTCGTCGGTGCTCAGCGGGAACGCGCCGCCCGGGCCGGCCGGGATGAGGCGGCTGGGGCCGAGCCGGCCCAGCGACGCCTGCACCACCATGGCGACGCGCATGCTGAACCCCGCCTGCCAGGCGAGGGCGATCAGCGCCCGGGCGTTGCGCAGCGCCGCCGCCCGGTATACCGCCGCCAGCGTCAGGCCGCTTGCCACCGCCAGCGCCGCTGCGACCCGGCGCAGGTCCCCGGCGCGGGCGGCCCCGATCAGCAGCGCCTCGTTCAGCGCGCCGGCCTCGTCCATGCGGCGGAAGGACGCCACCAGCTCCTCGTCGCCTTCCCCGCCATCTGCCGGAGGCGGCGGCACGGCACCTGGGGACAGCCTCGCCGCGACCTGGCGGCGGAGGTCCGCGATTGCCGCCGGGTCGAGGTCGTCGCGCGCCATCAGCACGTCGAGCAACTGCGACGCCACGAAGCCGGACAGCGCCTCCATCGCGCCGGGCGTCAGCAGCGGGCGGCGCACCAGCGGGTCGTGCCAATCGGGATGCGCCACGGCCTGCTCGATCAGAGCGTCCAGCGTCGCTTCCCGGATGGCGGCGGCGTGGTTGCACAGCAGGGCGCGGACGGCGGCGCCGTCGTCCCCCGCGGCCACCGCGTCCGCCACATCGTAGCCCAGGTCCGGCCGGCTCGCGACCACGGACGCGACCGCGGGGTGCGGAGGGTCCGCCAGCAGGGCCAAAAGGTCCTCGTCCGTCAGCAGCGGCGACACGCGCACCACCGGGCCGCAAACGGGGAGCGCGGCGTCGCGGGCGAGTTGCAGGATCAGCTCGCGCGGCGCGTCCGGCATCGCCTTGACGCACTCGGCGATCACCGCCCGCACCCGCAGGGCGGCGTCCGCGGCCAGGGCGGCGAGGGTCGCGCGCATCTGCTCGCACGCCTGCGCGTGCTCCGCGTCCGAAAGGGACGGCGCGAGCTGCGCGAGCTTGCGGGCCAGCAGGGCGCGGACCCGCTCGTCGGCGTCCTGGCTGATGGCCGCGTCGAGGCCGGGCGGGCAGGCGGGGTTCATCGCCACCGCGGCGCGCACGGTCACGGACGGGTCGCACGCCAGCCCGGCCAGGACGGGCGCCGGCGTGGAAGCGTTGCTGCCGAGCCGCACCCGGTCCGCTTCCGTGCCGGGGGTTTCGGAGAGCGACGCTTCGGCCACCACGGCGCCGCTCACAGGATCGGGCTTGCGTGGGACACGCGCCAGTGGCCGGGGCCGGCGCGCTTGGCGTCGTGCAGCGCCTGGTCGGCGCGCTGCATCAGGCTGTCCAGCGGTTCGCCGAAGCCCGCGCGGCGGCAGGCGATGCCGACCGAAAGGGTCAGCGCCGGATGCGCGGGGTCCGCCAGGTGCGACGACACGCGGGGAAAGCCGAGGCGCAGCAGCTCCGCCCGCTCGGCCGCGGTCATCTCGTCCGAGCCGTCCAGCCACACCGCGAACTCGTCGCCACCCAGCCGGGCGACCGGGTCCGCGGGCCGGAAGGTGCGGCGCAGCAGCTCCGCCGTGAGCGACAGCGCCGCGTCCCCGGCCTCGTGCCCCGCCCGGTCGTTCAGCGCGCGCAGCCGGTCCAGGTCCACGACCAGCAGGGTGCCCGGCAGCTCCTCCCGGTCCAGCCGGTCGATCCGCCGGCCCGCTTCCTCCAGGAACGCCCGGCG
>CAXSEX010000600.1:0-2563 GCA_964236415.1 uncultured Acetobacteraceae bacterium
TGCTGGCCGACCAGCGCTCCTGCGGCGTCGTAGGAACTCTGCACCGACGACCAGGTCTGGCTGCCGCTCGTGTCGTTGACCAGCGCGACTCGGCTGCCGTCCGCCGCGGTCGTGGTGGTCGACAGCAGGGCGCCCGAGGCGTCGTAGGACCGAGTGACGGCCTCGCCTTTCAGCTCGCTTGGCGCAGCCGCGACGGCAGCCTGGCCGGGCGCGTCGGGTTCCTGGAGGCCGGACGCCGTGGATGCAGACATGGCGATGCCGACCGGAGCGCCACCTCTGCTTGCAGGCGAGGTCAGCAGGGCCTGCCATGCCGCGGCCGTCGGGCTGTAGGGCATCGACGGGACGGGAGGGCTGGGAGAGAGGTTCGCGGCTGGTGCGGCGCCGTCGCCAGGGGACGGAGTGCCGTCTCCCGCCGCGCTCACCGCCTGGTCGAACGCGTTGGCCAGCGACACCAGCTCGTCCGAGTTCTCCCCGTAGCCGCCTGCGGCAGAGGCGCCGCCGCCGGTGCCGGACGAACCCTGCAGAGCGTCGTAGGCCATGATCGTCCCTCGGCGTGCGTGACAGAAACGAGCCGAGGTTAACCACGTCACGAAACCAGGAGCCAGAGTGTCCCAATGGTTGTGCTAAGGCGCGGAAATACCCGGCACCGAACGGAGCTCGGGACATCTGCAACAAAAGCTCAGCGATGCGCGCCGCCTCGCGCATCAAGTAGAGTCTTGTCACGGTGCGCGATCGGGCAGGCCTTTTCGGAAATGCCACCTGGGTCTGTTGTCGACGCGTCATCACCCTGGCTCGATCGTCCTACAGGAACCCGCTTCCTGCGTGCTGGTCGAAGAGCTCCGCTGCTCTGACGTATGTGGACAGCACCTGGACGCTCTTGTGCCGGCTGACTTCCTGCATCTTCCAAATGCTGGCGCCTGACTGTGCGGCGGCGGTCAGGAAGCCGCTGCGCAGGCTGTGGCCGCTGAAGCCGGCCGGCTCCAGCCCTGCGGCGGCCGCGCGCTTCTTGACCACGATCGCCACGCCGGCGTCGTCCATGGGCTCCCCGGACAGGTGGTCTGCACGGCTGACGAAGCGCCGGAACAGGAAGCCCTCGCCGATGCCGGCCGCCTCCAGCCAGGCGTCGAGCAGCGCCACCGGGCGCAGGCGCCGCCCGTGCGGCACGGCGACGGTCTGCCCGGCGCCGTCCTGGTCGGTCTTGGAGCGCGCGATCTTAATCCGCAGCCCCTGGGCGTCGCGCGCCAGGTCCTCGACGCACAGCGCCGCCAGCTCGGAGCGGCGCAGGGCGGCGGCCATGCCGAGCGCGATCAGGGCGCGGTCGCGGTGGTCGCGCAGGCTGTTGCCGGTGATGTGGTGCAGGATGGCCCAGGTGACGTCGGCGTCGGCCGCTGTCTTGCGCGCCGGTGCGCGAGCGTGGGAGCGGCGGATGCCGGCGAGCACCTCGGCGATGGCGGCCGAGCCCCCGGTCTTCTGCGGCGCGGGGTGGCCGGCGCGGCGGTGCGCCCAGCCGATGCCGGCGAGGCGTCGGTTGACGGTGGGCGGCGCGCAGCCGCGGGCGGCCTCTGCGGCGAGGAACACCGCGACGGCGCGCGGGTCGGCCGGCAGGGCGGCGATGTCGCGCTCGCGGCACCACAGCTCGAAGCGCGTCCAGTCCTGGGCGTAGAAGCGCCGGGTGGATGCGGCGCGCGACGCGTCGGCGTAGCTCCTGGCGCGCGCCAGCTCGTCGTGCAGCAGCGCGGCGGGCAGCGCGACCGCCGCCGGCACCGCCGCGGGCCGCGGTGCGACGAGCGCCACGGGCTTTGGGGGCGCCTCTGGCGGCTCTGGCGGGCCGGCGTCGTGCTGGTTCAACCCGGTGGTCTCCGTTCCTGCTGATCCTCGCGATAATGACGGTTATCGCGAGGATCGAGTCGGGAGTCACCAGACTTCGGCGTGGAAAAGTTGCGAAACGACAGCCTTTGTGGAAGGCTAGGCAAACGGTTCTGAAACCAGCAACCCACTGTCAATACATGTTTTAGGGTTAGAATGTGAAAGATGCATATATGAAAGACGCAGGGCTGCCGGAAGCGGCCGACATGCCTCTTGAGGACGCTCCTCGCGCCCTGCGCGCCCCCGGCCGCAGGCCCGGGCGGCGCCCGAAGCTGTCCGAGGCGCAGCGCACGGCGATCGCCGACGAGGTGCTGTCGGGCCGCCACACCGCCGCGCAGATGGCCCGCCGCCACGGGGTGAGCGAGCCCACCATCAGCCGCGTGATGACCGCCCACCGCGCCGCCGCCGGGTCGCTTGGGGCCGGAGTGCCGGACGCGGACCGGCAGGACGCCGGGCGGATCCTGGGCGTGCTGCCGCTCGCGGCGTTGGACCAGCGCCTGGCCATCGTCGGCACCTCCGGGTCGGGCAAGACCTACGCCGCCAAGGGCCTGGTCGAGCGGCTGATGGACAGCGGCGCCCGGGTCTGCGTCGTCGACCCGCTCGGCGTGTGGTGGGGCCTGCGCCAGGCGGCCGACGGCAGCGCCCCCGGCCCCAACCCCGTGGTGGTGTTCGGCGGCCCGCACGCCGACGTCGCCCT
>CAXSEX010000601.1:0-2552 GCA_964236415.1 uncultured Acetobacteraceae bacterium
CGCTGAGGAAGATGCGGTCGCGGGGCGCGATGCCGACCGTCATGGCGTTGACCAGGGGGTTGCCGTTGTAGGCCGGGTGGAAGTTGACCTCGCCGCCCACCGTGGGCACGCCGACGCAGTTGCCATAGCCGCCGACGCCGCGCACCACGCCGTCCACCACGCGCCGGGTGCGCGGGTCGTCTGGGTGGCCGAAGCGCAGCGCGTTCAGGTTGGCGACCGGACGCGCGCCCATGGTGAACACGTCGCGCAGGATGCCGCCCACGCCGGTCGCGGCGCCCTGGTACGGCTCGATGAAGCTCGGGTGGTTGTGGCTTTCCATCTTGAACACGGCGGCCAGCCCGTCGCCGATATCGACCACGCCGGCGTTCTCGCCGGGGCCGTGGATCACCCAGGGTGCGCTTGTCGGAAGCTGTTTCAGCCATACGCGGCTTGATTTGTAGCTGCAATGCTCGGACCACATCACGCTGAAGATGCCGAGTTCCGTGAGGCCCGGGGTGCGGCCCATGATCGCCAGCACGCGGCCGTACTCCTCGGCGCTCAGGCCGAACTCGCGGGCCAGCGCCGGGGTGACTTCGCGCACGGTCATGCCGCGAGCGCCTCGGCCATGCCGGCGAACAACGGCAGCCCGTCCGTGCCGCCCATCAAAGGGTCAACCAGATCCTCGGGGTGCGGCATCAATCCCATGACGCGCCCGTTCGGGCTGAGGATGCCGGCGATGCTGCGGGCGGAGCCGTTTGGGTTGGCCTCCGGCACGACCGCGCCTCCGGGGGTGGCGTAGCGCAGCGCAACCAGCCCATCGCCTTCCAGCCGGTCAAGCGTGGCCGGGTCGGCGAAGTAGTTGCCGTCGCCATGCGCCATGGGCGCGCGGAACACCTGGCCGGGTTGGTAATGGCGGGTGAATGCGGTGTCCGCCCGCTCCACCCGCAGGTGGCAATCCTGCGACAGGAAGCGGAGCGAGGCGTTGCGCAGCAGCGCGCCCGGCAGCAGCCCGGCTTCCGTCAAGATCTGGAAGCCGTTGCACACGCCCAGCACGTGCCCGCCGCCGGCGGCAAACGCGCGGATGGAGGCCATGACCGGAGAGCGCGCTGCCATGGCGCCGCAGCGAAGGTAGTCGCCATGGCTGAAGCCGCCCGGCAGCACCACGAGGTCGAGGCCCGCAAGCTCCGTCTCGCCATGCCAAACCATCCGGGGCCGCCGTCCGGAGGCGGCCTGGAGCGCAATGGCGATGTCGCGCTCCCGGTTGGTGCCGGGGAAGACGACAACGCCAGCCTTCACGAAGACAGGCCGCCCTCGGTGCCCTGGCACTTGAAGGTGTCATGCAGGGCGCGCAGCACCACGCCGGATGCCTGCAAGCGCTGGCTTTCCGGGTGCGACCTGGCCCAGCCGACGACGGCCTCCCGCATTTGCACCCCGGTGATCGCTGGGGGCAAGCAGAGGTAGGCCGGGAGCTTGCCGCCCTTGCTGCCGTCCGCCGGGCGCAATTCCTGGTAGAAGCTTGCAGCGTCGGACACGCCGTTGATGTAGGCGGTGCAGTCGGCCACCACCCCTTTGTCGCGCCCGGTGCACAAGCTGACCAGCTTGCCGCCGTCGATGGCGGAGAAGCGTTCGGCGTGCGCCGACCCGGCACAGGCAGCCATCACGGCCAAGGAAGCAAACAGCAATTTCATGATGCGATCTCCACGTGAAAGCCTTCGATAACCGTGTTGGCCAGCAATTTGCGCGCCATGTCCTCGGCGGTGGCGCGGGCGCACGCCGGATCGCGCTCGGACAGTTGCAATTCGATGACCTTGCCCGCCCGGACCTCGCCCACGCCGGCGAAGCCGAGCGTTTGCAGCGCGTGGCCAATGGCCTTGCCCTGCGGGTCCAGCACCCCGGGCTTCAGCATGACCGTGACGATTGCCTTCAAGCCTGGGGCCTTCACTGCATCGCCTCCGGCCCTTTCAGGTCGTTGTTGCCGGCTTCCGGCAGGATGCCGAGGCGCCGGGCAACCTCCTGATAGGCCTCTTCGACCCGTCCCATGTCGCGGCGGAAGCGGTCCTTGTCCATCTTCTCGTTGGTCTTGGCGTCCCACAGGCGGCAGTTGTCCGGGCTGATCTCGTCCGCCAGCACCACCCGCATGTCGTCCTCCTCCCACAGCCGGCCGAACTCCAGCTTGAAATCGACCAGGCTGATGCCGACCCCCAGGAACAGCCCGGTCAGGAAGTCGTTCACCCGCAGGGTCAGGCTCACGATGTCGTCCATGTCCTGCGTGCTGGCCCAGCCGAAGGCGGTGATATGCTCCTCCGCCACTATCGGGTCGTTCAGCGCATCGTTCTTGTAGTAGTACTCGATGATGCTGCGGGGCAGGCGGGTGCCCTCCGGGATGCCGAGCCGGGTCGAGAGGCTGCCGGCGGCGATGTTGCGGACGACGATCTCCAGCGGGATGATCTCCACCTCGCGGATGAGCTGCTCCCGCATGTTGAGGCGGCGCACGAAATGGGTGGGCACCCCGATCTCGGCCAGCCGCATCATCAGGTATTCGCTGATGCGGTTGTTCAACACGCCCTTGCCGG
>CAXSEX010000602.1:0-2545 GCA_964236415.1 uncultured Acetobacteraceae bacterium
GCCCATCGACAGCCTGCAGGCGCTGTTCGCCTTGCCGGACCCGGGGGGCATCGCCGCGAAGTACCGCGCCTTCGGCCGCATGGACCAGGCCGCCCCGGCCGCCCTTGATTTCGTCGCGGTCGAGGACTGGCTGAACGACGGCGTGCCGCTCGCGGCGCCGGTCGCGCGGGAGGCGCTGGGCGGGTGGTACGGCGCGAACACGCCGGCTCGGGGCGCGTGGCGGGTCGCCGGCGCGGTTGTCGATCCCGCAGGACTTGCGGCGCCAGCCTTTGTCGCGGCGCCGGGCCGGGACCGCATCGTGCCGCCGGGCAGCGCCTTGCCGCTGGCCCGGCTGATCCCGGGCGCCGTCTTGCATCGGCCGGCCGCCGGGCATATCGGGATGGCCGTCGGCCCGCAGGCGGAGGCGGCGCTGTGGTCGCCGCTGCTGGCCTGGCTGCGCGGCCTGTGATCGCCTATCTTCGTCCGACCAAGGGAGTGTCAAGAGATGGAAGACGTCGTCATCGTGTCCGCCGCCCGCACGCCGGTGGGCAGCTTCAACGGGGCCTTCACTGCCGTGCCCGCGCACGTGCTGGGCACCGTGGCGCTCCAGGCGGCGATGGGGCGCATCGGCATGGACCCGGCCGAGGTGGACGAGGTGATCCTGGGCCAGGTGCTGACCGCGGCGCAGGGCCAGAACCCGGCGCGCCAGGCCGCCCGCGCCGCCGGCATCCCGGACGAGAAGACGGCGTTCGGCATCAACCAGGTGTGCGGCTCGGGCCTGCGCACCGTGGCGCTGGCGGCGCAGCAGATCCGCACCGGCGAAAGCGCGGTCGTGTTGGCCGGCGGGCAGGAAAGCATGAGCCAGTCCGCCCACGCCGCCTACCTGCGCGCCGGCACCAAGATGGGCGACCTGGGCCTGGTGGACACCATGCTGAAGGACGGGCTGTGGGACGCCTTCCACGGCTACCACATGGGCACCACGGCGGAGAACGTGGCGACCGCCTTCCAGATCACCCGCGCCCAGCAGGACGAGTTCGCGGCCGGCAGCCAGCAGCGGGCGTCCGCGGCGCAGAAGGCCGGGCGGTTCAAGGACGAGATCGCCCCGGTGACGATCAAGGGCCGCAAGGGCGACACGGTGGTGTCGGACGACGAGTACATCCGGCACGACAGCACGCCGGAGCTGATGGCCAAGCTGCGCCCGGCCTTTTCCAAGGACGGCACGGTGACGGCCGGCAACGCCAGCGGCATCAACGACGGCGCTGCCGCCCTGGTGGTGATGTCGGCGGCGGAGGCCGCGCGCCGCGGTCTCGTGCCGCTCGCCCGCATCGCGAGCTTCGCCACCGCCGGCGTCGATCCCGCGGTGATGGGCACCGGGCCGATCCCCTCCAGCCGCAAGGCGCTGCAGCGTGCCGGCTGGAGCGTCGCCGACCTGGATCTGATCGAGGCCAACGAGGCCTTCGCCGCCCAGGCCTGCGCGGTGAACAAGGACATGGGCTGGGATGTGGGTAAAGTGAACGTGAACGGCGGCGCCATCGCCATCGGCCACCCCATCGGCGCGTCCGGCGCCCGCGTGCTGGTGACACTGCTGTACGAGATGGCGCGGCGGGACGCCAAGAAGGGCCTTGCCACGCTGTGCATCGGCGGCGGCATGGGCGTTGCCATGTGCCTGGAACGCTAGGCGTCCGGGCCGGGCTTCCTGTCCAGCACTCCCTCCGTCTAGCACTCCCTGGGCAAAGCGGCGAAGATGGCGCTGTTCAAGCCAGGGGAGGATTAGGCAATGGCACGGGTCGCACTCGTCACGGGTGGAACACGCGGGATCGGCGCCGCCATCAGCGCATCGCTGAAGGCGGCCGGGCGGATGGTGGTGGCAAGCTACGCCGGCAATGACGCCGCCGCCGCGGCGTTCACGGCAGAAACCGGAATTCCGCACATCAAGTTCGATGCCGGGGACTACGCGGCGTGCGAGGCCGCGATGGTGAAGATCAAGGACGAGCACGGCGCCGTCGAGATCCTGGTGAACAACGCCGGGATCACCCGCGACACCACCATGGCCCGCATGACCCGCGACATGTGGGACGCGGTGATCGACACCAACCTCGGCGGCTGCTTCAACCTGTGCAAGCTGACGTTCGACGGCATGCGGGGCGCGAAGTTCGGCCGGGTGGTGAACATCGGCAGCATCAACGGCCAGGCGGGCCAGTACGGCCAGGTGAACTACGCCGCGGCGAAGTCGGGCATCCACGGCTTCACCAAGGCGCTGGCGCAGGAAGGCGCGCGGTTCGGCATCACGGTGAACGCGATCGCGCCGGGCTACGTGGACACCGAGATGGTGCGCGCGGTGCCGCCGGACGTGCTGACCAAGATCATCGCCCGCATCCCGATGGGCCGTCTGGGCCACGCTGAGGACATCGCCCGCGGCGTCGCGTTCCTGACCAGCGAGGACGCCGATTTCATCACGGGATCGACGCTTTCGATCAACGGCGGGCAGCACATGTACTGACGACTGGAGCTTCGGGCGCGGCCCCGGCTGCAAGCTTGAGCGCGGCCCCGGCTGCAAGCTTGAGCG
>CAXSEX010000603.1:0-2537 GCA_964236415.1 uncultured Acetobacteraceae bacterium
GGCGAGCGGCTCCGCGTCGCCGGGCGCGTCGCTGTACCAGGACACGCTGCCGGGGGACGCGCTGCCAGGGAACGCGCTGCCAGGCGCGTCGGCGCCGGGCCAGGTGACGACAGGCTCGGCGAACAGCCCGGCCGCCGCCGGGCCGGCCCGGGAGTGCAGCAGGTCACGCAGGCGGGCATGGGCGGCCAGCACGGGCTGCCCATCCCATGGCACGAGGTGCAGCCCGGCCAGCGAGGTCTTGCCGATAAAGCGTGGAGCCATCGCCGTTGCAGCCTCATGCCGTCGCAATGGCGCCACTATGACGGTCAACAAACGATATAGGCAAGGTGCAACCGTGGCTTTAGTTTCGCTTGCGGCCTGCCCGTTCTGCTTGCAGGATGGCAACGTGTTTTTGGGAGAAGGGTCACCATGGCGCGTTTAGGCATCCTGGGTGCTGTGGCGCTCGGCCTCGCGGTTCCGGCTTGGGCGCAGAAGAACTCCGGGCCGCTGCTGCCGGCCAGCCCGCCCGCTTACGCGCCGCCGGCCTATGCGGCACCCCCCGCGGCACCATCGTATGCGCCCCGGCCCTACTCCCCCGCGCCCCGGCCGCCGCCGCCCGGCCCGCAGGCCGGCAACCCCGACGCGGAGCGCCTGGCCCAGACCCTGCCGCTCGACCCGCAAACCCGCGAGCTGCGCGACCAGATGCCGCCCGACCCGCGCGGCACCGAGCGCCGGCTCGGCCTGCGCGAGCCGCGCGGACCGGCCACCGACCTGCGCGGCCGGACACCCAGCCCCCGGGAGATCGTCGATGCGCTCGCACCCCGTTAAGCCCCTTCCGCCGGTTCTCGCACTGTTCGGCGCCCTGCTCGGCGCGCTGGCCGCCTGCGCCCCGGTTCCGCAGCCGCCCGCCTACGGGGCCGGCCCGGCGTTCGAGCGGCGGATCATCAGCGCCGTGAATTTCGACTTCGACAGCTACCGCATCCGGCCGGACAGCTTCGCCCTGCTCGACAACGCCGCGGCCGCACTGAACGACCCGCAACTCTACGGCCTCGTCTTCGAGATCAACGGCCACACCGACATCTCCGGCCGCCTCGGCTACAACATCGGCCTGTCCACCCTGCGCGCCACAGCCGTGGTGGACTACCTTTCGGCCCGCGGCGTGCCGCGGGAGCGGATGCGCCCCCAGGGCTTCGGCCCGTTGCAGCCGTTCGACGCCTATAACCTGCGCAGCCCGGCCAACCGCCGAGTAGAGATCGTGGCGGTTCGGTGAGCGCGGCTCCTTTACGCGCCGTTTACCTTTTGCCGCCCAAACCGCCATTGAGCCTTTTGGGGGCAGCGGCCCATTTCGGTTCCAGAAAACCTGAAAGGCGCATCAATGGCTGACATCCTCGTCGCCGTGCTCGGCACGGGCGGCATCCTGCTCATGGCGGCCTACGCGGCGCTGTGCGAGCGGATCTGATCCCATGCTCGACCTCCTCCTGGGCGGCGCGGTTTCGGCCGGGCTGCTGATCTACTTGGTTTGGGCGCTCGTCCGCCCCGAAGACTTCTAGGACATTCCCATATGACATTGATCGGCTGGGCGCAGATCGCGCTCGTGCTGGCGCTCGTGTTCCTGTGCGCCGTGCCGCTCGGGGGCTACATCGCCCGGGTGGTGCAGGGGGAGCGCACCGTCCTGTCCCCCGTGCTCGGCCCCATCGAGCGCGGCTTCTACGGCATCGCCGGGGTGGACGCCTCGCGCAGCATGGGCTGGCTCACCTACGCGACCGCGCTGATCGTGCTGCAGGCGGTGCACTTCCTGATCCTGTTCCTGATGCTGCGTTTCCAGGACAAGCTGCCGTTCAACCCGCAGGGCCAGTCGGCGGTGTCCACCCAGCTTGCGTTCAACACGGCCATCAGCTTCGTCACCAACACCAACTGGCAGGCCTACGGCGGCGAGACCACGCTGTCGTACGGCACCCAGATGTGGGGGCTGACGGTGCACAATTTCCTGTCGGCCGCGACCGGCATCGCCGCCGCCGTCGCGGTGTCCCGCGCCTTCGTGGCCGGGGGGGTCAAGGAGCTCGGCAACTTCTGGGTCGATCTGACCCGGATCACGCTGTACTTGCTGCTGCCGGTCGTGCTGGTCTACACCGTGTTCCTGATCGCCTCCGGCGTGCCGCAGACGATGGCGGGCTATGTGGACGCGACGACGCTGGAAGGCGCCAAGCAGACCATCGCCCTCGGCCCCGTGGCGTTCCAGGAAGCGATCAAGATGCTGGGCACCAACGGCGGCGGCTTCTTCAACGCCAACAGCGCCCACCCGTTCGAGAACCCGACCGCGCTCACCAACGTGGTGGAAACCTGGTCGGAGATCGTGATCCCCTTCGCGCTCGCGGTCATGTTCGGCCACATCGTGCGGGACAAGCGCCAGGGCTTCGCCCTGATGTGGGTCATGGCGATCCTGATGGTCGCCGCGATCGTCGGCTGCTACGCGGCGGAGGGTGGCAGCAACCCGTTGCTGACGGCGGCCGGCATCGACCCATCCATGGGCAACATGGAGTGCAAGGAGGTCCGCTTCG
>CAXSEX010000604.1:0-2529 GCA_964236415.1 uncultured Acetobacteraceae bacterium
CACGTCGATGGAACTCGCGTGGCCGGCCACGGCCTCGTCCATCGCGTTATCCAGGATTTCGGCCGCGAGGTGGTGCAGCGCGGCCTCGTCGGTGCCGCCGATGTACATGCCCGGGCGCCGGCGCACCGGCTCCAGCCCCTCAAGCACCTCGATGTCGCGCGCGGAGTAGCTGTCGCTGGAGCCGCTACTGTCCAGCGGCGAAAGCAGGTCGTTCATGTTGTGTTCCCGAATCTGAGGCAAAGCTAATGCTTCGCGCCCAGCCGGGCAAGGGTTTCGACCGGGGGCGGGCCGCGTCAAACGCGGCCCGCGACATTTTAGTTACGAAACGTGCCGGACGGCTCCTGGGTGTGCGCTTCCAGGAACCAAAGCTGCTTGTCCAGCCCGCGGGACACCTCGGTCAGCAGGTCGGCGGTGTCGGCGTCGCCGGCCTCGTCCGTGTCCTCGATGTTCTTGCGGACGGCGTTGGCGCAGGCGGCGTAGCGCTCGATCAACGCCTTCAGGTGGTCGGCGATGGCGTAGATGTCCGTGGGGTAGGGCGGCAGGCTCGTTTCGCGGCCCACCTCCTGCACCGTGCCGCGGGCGGTGCCGCCAAGCTGGGTGATGCGCTCGGCCATCATGTCGGTCCACTCGTCCTGCTCGTCACGGAACTTGTCGAGCATCAGGTGGACCCCGATGAACTGCGGACCCTTGAGATTCCAATGAGCCTGCTTGGTGATCAGGGCGAGGTCGATGCCGTCGGCCATGCGGGCTTGCAATAGTTCCATCGCCACCGCCTTGGCGTTGTTCTTCAGGTCGTTGTTCGTCTTGTGCAGGCGCGCGCCCTGGGTCTGGTCCTTGAGGTCGCTTGGCTTGTCAGCCATCGTCGTCTCCTGATTTGCGTGAGGCTGCTTAACGCGCGGAACCGGCGTGCGTTGCCAGGCTGGCCGCATTGCGTGGCGGTGGGCTGGTTGCGCGCGGGCCAGGCTCGACGGCGATGTGGCGGCACGGCAGCGGCGCGGCGGCGTCATGGAAGGCGCCGGCCCGGGCCAGCACCGAGCGGTCCCAATCGGAAAGGCGTTTGGCCTCACGCATGTGGTCGGTCCAGCTTTCCATTGTCTAAGCTTCAAGCCAGCCGTCGGGATGGGCGACGTCCTCATACAGCCGCCAGTCAAGCGCCCCGGCGCGCCCGCGGGCGTGCTACACGTGCTGCATCGCGTCCAGGAACTCTGCCCGGACCTGCGTGCCGATGAGGAACCGGCGGCGGTCCAACGTGTCGGCCAGCGCCCCGGCGGGCAACGCCAGCAGCAAGGCGGGCGTGATGGTCGCCGTCTGGATCAGGCTGACGCCGAGCGCGTTGGGCGACAGGCTGGTCATCAGCCAGCCTGCGCCGGTGTTCTGCATCCAGGTGCCCAGCGCCGTGACGACGTTGGCGATCCACAGCGACCGGAACACGGCATGGCGCAACGGCAGCAAGGCGGGCAGGGTAGGCATGCGGGGTGTCGTCAGGGTGCTGTGAGGACGCTGGCGGCTGAGGGGACCGTCCCCTCGGCATCGTGGATCAGCCGTCCCATCCGCCCCCCTTGGCAGCCGGGTCCTTGCACGCGCGCCCAGGCTCTTCACGTGTAGCGTCTCTTCACGCATAGCCTGCCGTGGACGACAACAGGTGGAGGGTCTCATGGCTTTTGGCGTGAAGAGCTTGGCCGGCAAGGTGGCGCTCGTCACCGGGTCCACGAGCGGTATTGGCTTGGGCATTGCCCGCTGCCTCGGCGCACAAGGCGTCGACCTGATGCTGAACGGCTTCGGCGAGGCGGAGGCGATCGAGTCGCTCCGGACGGAACTGGCGTGGGAGTTGGACGTCCGGGTGGAATACGACGGCGCTGACATGTCGCGGCCCGGGCAGATCGCTGGACTGGTGCGGCGGACGGAAGCGGCGCTGGGCGGGCTAGACATCCTGGTGAACAACGCCGGCATCCAGTACACGGCTGAGATCAAGGACTTCCCGGTGGAGCGCTGGGACGCGGTCATTGCGGTGAACCTGTCGGCCGCATTCCACGCCATGCAGGCGGCGATCCCCGGCATGACCGGCAAGGGCTGGGGCCGCATCGTCAACATCGCCTCTGCGCACGGGTTGGTGGGCAGCGCGCAGAAGTCCGCTTACGTCGCGGCGAAGCACGGTTTGGTTGGGCTGACAAAGGTTGCGGCAATCGAGCTGGCCAACACCGGGATCACGGTCAACGCGGTCTGCCCCGGTTGGGTGCTCACTCCGTTGGTTCAGGCGCAGTTGGATGCGCGGGCGGTTCGTGAGGATTTGGGGGTTGAGGCGGCGAGTCGTGCGTTGTTGTCGGAGAAGCAGCCGATGGTGCGGTTCACCACGCCGGAGGGCATTGGGGGTTTGGTGGTATTTTTGTGTTCCGATGCGG
The DNA here is from genome assembly GCA_964236415.1 of uncultured Acetobacteraceae bacterium. Lineage (GTDB taxonomy): Bacteria > Pseudomonadota > Alphaproteobacteria > Acetobacterales > Acetobacteraceae > CAHJXG01. The sequence goes on from CAXSEX010000604.1 coordinate 2,400, forward strand.
CGGCGACCATCACGGGTGCGCCGGTGTCGATTGATGGTGGCTGGGTTGCTGGGTGATTGGGTAGTTTTCGTGTGATGGTTTTGGGTGTGGCGGCGTGGATGCGGGTTGGGGTTGGGCGTGCGGGTTGGGT
>CAXSEX010000605.1:0-2528 GCA_964236415.1 uncultured Acetobacteraceae bacterium
GCGCCTCTGGGAAGGACAGCAGTTCGGAGGATGGCCTTGATCCACAGGCCGATCAGCCCCCCCCGCCGCCCTTCAACGCATGCCGCCGCCCCGCCGCGTCCCGCACCGCGCCGTCCTCCAGGTAGCCCGGCCCCACTGGCACCTTCCCATGCCCCCCCGGGATGTCCAGCACGTAGGTCGGCCAGGCCAGCCCCGTCACCCGGCCGCGCAAGGCCCGCAGGATGCGCTGCCCCTCCGCAATCGGCACCGCGAACCGCGCCGTGCCCGGCGCCGGGTCGAGATGGTGCAGGTAGTACGGCTTCACCCGGGCGCGCAGCATGGCGCGGAACAGGTCTTCAAGGGCTTGCGCGCTGTCGTTCACCCCACGCAGCAGGACTGACTGCCCGAGCAGCGGCACCCCCACCGCCCCAATGCGGCGCAGCGCCGCCACGGCACCCGGGGTGAACTCCCGCGCGTGGTTCGCGTGCAGCACCAGCCAGACCGGGGTGTCCCCCTCCATCGCCGCGGCCAGCGCGTTTGTCACGCGCGCCGGGTCGGCCACGGGCACGCGGGTGTGGATGCGTAAGTGCTCGATATGCGGGATCGCGGCCAGCGTGCGCAGGATGGCGCCGAGCCGGCGGGGCGAGAGCATCAGCGGGTCGCCGCCGGTCAGGATCACCTCGCGCACCGCGGGATGCGCGCGGAACCAGGCATAGGCGGCCTCCAACTCCGCGTCGGACAGCAGGCCGCCGCCCGGCCCCACGTGCTCCCGCCGGAAGCAGAAGCGGCAGTACACCGGGCACACCAGCAGGGGTTTCAGCAATGCACGGTCGGGGTAGCGGTGGACCACGCCGGGCAGGGGGGAAAGGGCGTCGTCGCCGATGGGGTCGGCGCGCTCGTGCGGCGCGGGGTCGAGTTCCGCCGGGTCGGGGACGAACTGGCGGCCGATGGGGTCGTCGGGGCGCTCGATCAGCGCGCGCATGGCCGGGGTGATCGCGACGGCATAGCGCGCGCCCACCCGTTCCAGCGCGGCGCGGTCCTCAGGCGGGGCGAGGCCGGCGGCGACCAGGCCCGCGGCGCCGCGGATCATGCGCCGACGATCTCGGCTGCCGTGTAACCCTGGATGAACAGCAGGGCGCGCAGCCCGCAATGCTCGATGCGCGCCTGCGCTTCCGCGCTCACGATGGGCTTGGCGTGGAACGCCACCCCCAGCCCGGCGGCGCGGATCATCGCCAGGTCGTTCGCCCCGTCGCCCACCGCCAAGCAGTCTTCCATCGCAAGGCCCCGCGCCCCGGCCAGCTCCCGCAGCGTGTCCAGCTTGGCCGCGCGGTCCAGGATCGGCTCGCCCACCTGGCCGGTCAGCGCCGCGCCGTCGTCTTCCAGCGTGTTGGCCCGGTGCACGTCGAAGCCGAGCCGGGCCGCGACGCGCCCGGTGAAATACGTGAACCCGCCCGACACCAGCGCCGTCACCGCCCCGTGCGCCCGCATGGTGGCGACCAGCTCCGCCGCCCCCGGCATGATCGCGGTCGCTTCCCAGGTCCGCGCCAGCGCATCGAGCGGCAGGCCGCGCAGCAGCCCGACCCGCTCCCGCAGCGCCGCGGCGAAGTCGATCTCCCCGTTCATGCTGCGCCGGGTGATGGCGGCGACCCGCTCCTGCAAGCCGGCATGGGCCGCGAGTTCGTCCAGCGTTTCCGTGGTGACAATGGTGCTGTCCATGTCGGCGATCAGCAGGCGCTTGCGGCGCCCCTCCGCCGGTGTCACCACGGTGTCCACGGGGGCGGCGTCGAGCGCTGCGTGGATCAGCGCCAGGTCCGGGGCGGCGGGGACGGGGATTTCGGCGGCCTCGCCGGGCGACAAGGTGCGGGGCGGGCCGCCGCGCACCGCCTCCGCCACGCGGGCGATCAGCGCCGGGGTGAGCGCGGCGGTAGCTTGGGGGGCAACAAGGGTGAGGACGTGCATGATGGCGGAGGGATGCCAGGGGTTGCGCCGTGGGGCAAGCTGACGCGGCGCCGCCGCCCGCCTTGCCCCCGCTTGCACTGATCGTCGCCGGCCCTACGGCGAGCGGCAAGTCGGCCCTGGCGGCGGAACTCGCGCAGCGCCTGAACGGCGTCGTCATCAACGCGGATTCCATGCAGGTTTACCGGGAACTGCGCATCCTCACCGCCCGCCCCACCCCGGCGGAGGAGGCGGCAGTTCCCCACGCGCTCTACGGCGTGCGCCCGGCCGCCGAGCCGAGCAGCGCCGCCTGGTGGCGCGGCGCGGCGCTGGACGCCATGGAGGCCGCGCGGGCGTCCGGGCGGCTGCCGATCCTGTGCGGCGGCACCGGGCTGTACTTGCAGGCGCTGACCCAGGGCCTCGCCGACATCCCCGACCCCGGCCCGGCGGCGCGGACGGAGGCGCGGGCCTTGCTCGCCGATCTCGGCCCCGCCGCCCTGCACGCCCGGCTCACGGCCGCAGACCCTGCGACGGCGAAAACGCTGCGCCCCAGCGACGGGCAGCGCCTGGCCCGCGCCGCCTTCACCGCCGACGGCGTGCCCAACGCGCGGGCG
>CAXSEX010000606.1:0-2527 GCA_964236415.1 uncultured Acetobacteraceae bacterium
TAACTGCGCCAGAATGAAGCAACAGGATAACGCAGCGCAAGCGCCGAAGGAACCGGTTATTGCCCGGCGGAGGGCTGCAACGGCTCCCGGTACAGGCCGGTGCGCGCCGCGCCGTCCGCGCCCACCACGCCGCGATACATGCCGCGCGTGTTGAACGGCAGCGCCACGCGCCCGGCACGGTCCACCGCGATCAGGCCGCCGGTGCCGCCCGCCGCTTCCAGCGCCGCCATCACCGCCGCGGCGGCGCCGTCGAGGTCTTGCTGCGCCAGCCGCATCCGCGCGGACAGCTCGTGCCCGGCGGCGATGCGGATGAAGCTCTCGCCATGGCCGGTCGCCGACACGGCGCAAACCGCGTCCGCCCAGGTGCCGGCGCCGGGGAGCGGCGTGTCGCCGACGCGCCCGGGCAGCTTGCCGGTCATGCCGCCGGTGCTGGTGGCGGCAGCGAGGCGTCCAGCGCCGTCCAGCGCCACGGCGCCGACCGTGCCGTGGCGGTCGGCGTCATCGATGTCGGGGCTGACCTCCGCTTCGGCCGCCAGCATGGCCCGCAGCGCGTCCCGGCGCCGGGCCGTGTCGAAGTACTCGGGGTCCGCGAACGCCACGCCTTGCGCGCGCAGGAAGTCGAGCGCGCCGGGGCCGGCCAGCAGGACGTGCGGCGAGCGTTCCATGACGGCGCGGGCCGCCAGCACCGGGTTGCGCGGGCCGCAGATGCCGGCGACGGCGCCCACGGCCAGGGTCGCGCCGTCCATCACCGCCGCGTCCATCTCGTGCCGCCCGTCGCGGGTCAGCACCGCGCCGCGGCCGGCGTTGAACAGGGGGTCGTCCTCCAGCGCGGCGACGGCGGCGGTCACAGCCTCCACCGCCGGGCCGCCCGCCGCAAGGACCGCGTGCCCGGCCATCAGGGCGCGATGCAGCCCGGCGCGGTGGGCGCGCTCGGCGTCCGGGGTCATGCTGCCGGGCGACATGGTGCCGGCGCCGCCGTGGATGGCGAGGATGGGGGTCATGCCGCGGTTTGACACGCGCCGCCGGGCCGGCACAAGGTCCGGGGCCAATCTTCGGGGGTTCCCATGGACGCCAGGCGGTCGTCGCACAGCGCGGCACGCAACCGCGAGCCGGTCCTCACGGCGCTGCGCCCGCTCCTGCCGCCGGCCGGGCTGGTGCTGGAGATCGCGAGCGGCAGCGGCGAGCACGCGGCGCACTTCGCGGCGGCGCTGCCAGGTTTGCTGTTCCAGCCGAGCGACCCCCATCCGGAGGCGAGTGCCAGCATCAACGCCTGGTGCGGCGCCCTGCCTAATGTGCGCCCGGCGCTCGCTCTGGACGCAACCGCACCGGACTGGCCGGTTGAGCGGGCCGATGTCGTGCTGTGCGTGAACATGATCCACATCGCGCCCTGGGCGGCGGCGCAGGGATTGGTCGCGGGCGCGGGCCGGGTGCTGCGCCCGGGCGGGCTGCTGGTGCTTTACGGCCCGTTTCTGCAAGACGGCGTGCCGACCGCCCCAAGCAACACGACGTTTGATGCGGGCCTCCGCGCGCGCGACCCGGCCTGGGGCCTGCGCCGGCTGGAGAGCGTGGCGACCCTGGCGTCGGCGGCCGGGTTCGGGCCGCCAGCCGTTACGGCGATGCCCGCCAACAACCTGCTGGCGGCATTCACCGCAGGCGGGCGCTAGACCCGGCTGAGCACCTCCGGCGCGGTGTGCCGGGCCAGCACGGCGCGGGCGCGGGCGTGGTCGAGCTGGCCCTCCCACCGGGCGACGAAGATCGTGGCGACGGCGTTGCCGAACAGGTTGGTGATGGCCCGTGCCTCCGACATGAAGCGGTCGATGGGGAACACCAGCGCGATGGACTCGACCGGGATCTTGCCGGCCAGGGTGCCGAGCGTCGCCGCCAGCGTGATGAAGCCGCCGCCCGTCACCGCCGCCGCCCCCTTGGAGGTCAGCAGCAGGATCAGCAGGATGCCGCCCCATTCCTGCAGGCTGAGCGGGATGTTGAGCGCCTGCGAGATGTAGGCGATGGCCATGGTGAAGTAGATGCTGGTGCCGTCGAGGTTGAAGGCGTAGCCGAGCGGCACGACGAGGCCGACCAGCGGGCGGGAGCAGCCCATGGTTTCAAGCTTCTCCATCAAGGTCGGCAGCGCCGCCTCGGAGGAGGAGGTGCCGAGGACGATGAAGAATTCCTCCTTCAGGTAGCGCAGCAGCTGGAACAGGCTGAGGCGGCAATACGCCATCACGGCCGTCAGCACGACGAACACGAACAGCACGCAGGTCGCGTAGAAGGCGAGCATCAGGAACACGAGGTTGCCGAGCGTGCCAATGCCGTAGCGCCCGATGGCGAAGGCCATGGCGCCGAACGCCCCGAGCGGCGCCACGCGCATGATCAGCGAAACCATGCCGAAGAACGCCGCGTTGGCCTGGTCCAGGCCATGGACCAAGCCGGACGCCCGCTCCCCCACCTTGGCGAGCGCCACGGCGACCAGCACCTAGGCGGCGTTGACATTCAGGCTTTCGGTTTGGTTAAGGCTCCTTTTCGGGGA